>JBGSNJ010000032.1:0-5100 GCA_041739715.1 Aestuariivirga sp. | reverse complement strand
GCAAAGACGGCGCGATGACGGAACCGCCGATCTCGCCTTCGTCGTCGGCGGCCCGGACGGGCATGCCCAGGCTACGCGCGCGGGTGCCGGCCTCGTCCTGTCCCTCAGTGCCATGACCTGGGCGCACCGCCTGGTGCGCGTGCTGCTTTTCGAGCAGATTTACCGGGCAGTGACGATTATGGTGAATCATCCCTATCACCGGGCCTGAGTCGCAGCCGCTCCGGCCATATTTTGGACAATCGCGATACCCAGTTTCCCAAGCTTGAAGTTCACCGCCTCAAGTCTGCGTCCGGCAATGCTGGCCGCCTGTCTTTTTCTGTCGCCGCTGGCCGCCGCCCAGACTGCCGCACCCGATCCGCAACAGCTGGAAACCGTCGAACAGCAACTCGAGGGATCGAAGGCGGAGCAGGACCGGATTGCCGCCGAAGTGGCCGCGGCCATGCGCGAGCAGGACGAGATCGCCAGCAGGCTGATCGAGATATCGGCCCAGATCCAGGAACAGGAAGCGGCCATCCAGGCCAGCGAGACAGAGCTGCAGAAGCTGGCCGCGGATCAGGTGCTGTTGATGGCCAGTCTGGGGGAGCGCCAGGAAGTGCTCTCCGAGTTGCTGGCCGGCCTTCAGCGGCTGGAACAGAACCCGCCGCCTGCCCTGGTGGTGGAGCCCGAGGACGTGCTGGCCGCACTCCGGGGGGCAATGCTCTTCGGCACGGTGGTGCCCGAGCTGCAGGACGACGCACAGGAACTGATCGTCGAGCTTGCGCGACTTGATGCACTCAAGACCGAAGTCTCGGCGCGCAAGCAGGCGCTGGCCGACGACATCCGGCGGCTTGAGACCTCGCGCGGCGAGATTGGCGGGTTGATCGCCCAGAAGAAGGACCTGGTGGCGCGCGGCAATGCCGACCTCGAGAGCGAACGCAAGCGCGCCGAGAGGCTGGCTGCCAATGCCTCCAACCTCCGTCAGTTGCTGGCCGGCCTTGCCGCCGCCCGCGAAAAGGCAGAAGCCGAAACCAGGAAGAAGGCTGCCGATGCCGCCGCCGCCGCCCGGCGGCTTGAAGAGGAGAAGCGTCTTCCCAAGATCGCCTTCGCGCAGGCCAAGGGCCAGCTCAATCTGCCGGCCAAGGGCCAGGTCTTGCGGCGCTTCGGCGATCCGGACGGGTTGGGGGGCAAGTCCCAGGGCCTGGTCATCGGCACCCGCAAGGGCGCCCAGGTCACGGCGCCGGCCGACGGCCAGGTGGAGTTCGCCGGGGCCTTCCGTTCATATGGCAAAGTTGTAATTTTGAATCCGGGCAGTGGCTATCGTATCCTGTTGGCCGGTCTTGAGGAAGTGACGGCAGTCACCGGGGAACGCCTGCGGGCTGGCGAGCCGGTCGGCCTGATGGGGGATGGCCCCTCTTCGGTCACACTTTTGGGTGATGTAGTGCAAAACGGCGAACCTGTGCTGTATATTGAGTTCCGGAACAGCACCGAAGCCATCGATTCTGGTCCGTGGTGGACAGCAAATAAAGAGGCGCGTGGATGACGATGAAGAATAACTTGCGCAATGTCGGTTTGGTCGCGGCGGGTGCCGTGTCCGGCGTTCTCGCCTGGCACGCCTTCGGCGTCGCCGATGCCGCCTCCAATGCCAATACCTACAAGCAGCTCAATCTCTTTGGCGACGTGTTCGACCGCGTCCGCGCGGACTATGTCGAACAGCCCGACGAGGCCAAGATGGTGGAAGCCGCCATCAACGGCATGCTGGCTTCCCTCGATCCGCATTCCAGTTTCATGAACGCCAAGCAGTTCGAGGACATGAGCGTCCAGACCCGCGGCGAGTTCGGCGGGTTGGGCATCGAAGTCACGATGGAGAACGGGGTCATCAAGGTGGTGTCGCCGATCGACGACACGCCGGCCTCGCGTGCCGGCATCATGGCCAATGACCTGATCATCAAGATCGACGGTCAGGACATCCAGGGACTGACGCTGAACGAAGCGGTGGACAAGATGCGCGGCAAGGTGGGCGCGCCCATCACCGTCACCGTCAAGCGCGGCCAGCAGGACCCCTTCGACCAGAAGCTGGTGCGCGACCGTATCCGCGTCCAGTCGGTCAAGTACAATGTCGAGAACGGCGACATCGGATACATCCGCATCAGCTCCTTCACGGAGCAGACGCAGGAAGGCCTCGAGAAGGCCATGGCTGCCTTCGACAAGGAGGTTGGCGACAAGGTGAAAGGCTACATCATCGATCTGCGCAATGATCCGGGCGGCCTGCTCGACATGGCGATCTCGGTGTCGGACAGCTTCCTTGACCGGGGCGAGATCGTATCCACCCGCGGGCGTCACGCCGACGAGACGCAGCGCTTCAATGCCCAGAAGGGCGACCTTGCCAAGGGCAAGCCGGTTGTCGTGCTGATCAATGGCGGTTCCGCCTCGGCCTCCGAGATCGTGGCCGGCGCCTTGCAGGACCACAAGCGTGCAACCATCATCGGCACCCGCAGCTTCGGCAAGGGATCGGTACAGACCATCATTCCCCTGAGCGGACAGGGTGCCTTGCGCCTGACAACGGCGCGCTACTACACGCCGGCCGGCCGCTCCATCCAGGCCAAGGGCATCGATGCCGACATCGTCATCGAGCAGGAACTGCCGCCCGAACTGCAGGGCAAGGACGTCTCGACCGAAGGCGAAGCCAGCCTCCGCGGCCATCTTTCCAATGAGGGCGGCGGCGAGGAAGGCGGCGGATCCTCGGCCTATGTCCCGCCCGACAAGGCCAAGGACATGCAGCTGAAAGCCGCCATCGACCTGCTCAATGGCGTCAAGGTCGTCTCCAACGTGAAGCCGCCGGAGAAGAAGCCGGCAGATGGCGCCGAGACCACCACCGCCAACTGACGATATCCCCACGCGTCATCACACACCCTGCCCGGAGACGGGCGGGGTGTCTGCATTGTGGAAACTTGCGATCAGGGTTAACAGGCCGTTAACGGTTGGGACTCCACAGTTGGGCCAGTCGAATCACAAGATCACCCGAGAGTCATGCCCCGCGACGAATTGCGGCAACCCCTTCGCAAGCGATCCCTGTCCGAGCGCCTCTGGGCCAAGCGGCCGGGTGCGCTGGCCACTGCTTCCGTCGTGCTTGCCGTTACCTTTGCTGGCGGTGCCATCTGGCTGTCGCGCATTCCCCATCCCTTCGCCGGCGAGCCGGTTGTGATCGCGGCGATCCCGCCGGCCGAGGAACTGAAGACATCGTCGACCACGCCGGACGCGGCTGCCGAGGACACCGCCGCAGCCGATGAGGCCGCCGAAACCGTTCTGGAGGCCGAGGAAGCGCCGCCGAAGGATTACTCGCAGGAAGCCTCCATCATCATGGCGACGCACAGGCCGCTCAAGGCCGCGCCGATTGCCGATGTCATGGAGCAGAGTCCGGACGGACCGCTGCCGCGCGTCTCGAAGCAGGGCCGCAAGCCGTCCGATGTCTATGCCCAGATCACGCCCACTGCCGTCATCACCTCGGCCCGGCCCAAGATCGCCATCCTGCTCGGCGGCATGGGCATCAACCAGCGCCTGACCCAGAAGGCGATCAAGGAGCTTCCGGGCGACATCAGCTTCGGCTTTGCGCCCTATGGCGAGAACCTGCAGGCGCAGGTCAACAGGGCGCGTGCCAAGGGTCACGAGGTCATGCTTCAGCTGCCGCTCGAACCGCCGGGCTATCCGGGAATCAATCCTGGTCCGCAGACACTGCTGTCCGATGCGCCAGAGGAAGAGAACCTCAAGTCGCTCCGCTGGATGCTCAGCCGCTTTGCCGGCTTCACCGGTATCACCAACTACATGGGCGGCCGGTTCCTGGCCGTACCCGACAGTCTGGCCCCGGTGATGAGGGAACTGAAGAAGCGCGGCCTGGTCTATCTCGAGGATGGCTCGGTTGCCCAGAGCACGGCGCCGGCCATCGCACGGGAAACCGGACTGCCGATGCGGCGGGCCAGCATGGTGATTGACGCCAAACCCGATGCCGAAAGCATCCGTGCCGCGCTCGACGAACTGGTGCGCGAGGCCGAGAAGAACGGCTTCGCCATCGGGATCGGCGCAGGCCTGGAAGTCACCATCGAGACGGTCGGGGAGTTTGCCCGCGAACTCCAGGAGAGAGGCGTGCTGCTGGTCCCCATCAGTGCCACCTTCAAGGGCCAGATGGGCTGATGCCGTCGCATCCCGAGATCACCGCCTACCGGCCCTGCGTCGGCGCCATGCTGATCAACCGTGAAGGGCTCGTGTGGATCGGCCGCCGCTTCGACAAGCAGAACGATGAGGGCAAGGGCCAGTGGTGGCAGATGCCGCAGGGCGGCATCGACAAGGGCGAGGATCCCGGGCCCGCGGCTCTGCGCGAGCTGGCCGAGGAAACCGCAGTCACCTCCGCTGCGATCATCGCCGAATCGCCGGAATGGTACACCTACGACCTGCCCGATCATCTCATCGGCAAGTCATGGAAGGGCAAGTACCGCGGACAGACGCAGAAGTGGTTCGCGCTGCGCTTCCTGGGCGATGACGGCGAGATCAATCTCGCACCGCCCGGGCACAAGCAGGAATTCGACCAGTGGCGCTGGGCGCGCATGGACGAGATTCTCGACATCATTGTGCCGTTCAAGCGGCCGGTCTATGAGCGCGTCATCGCAGACTTCAGGCATCTCGGCGCGTGAGCTTCCAACATTTCATCTTCGACTGCGACGGCGTGCTCGTCGACAGCGAACCGCTGTCAATGCGGGTCGACGTGGCAATCCTCGCCGAGAATGGCATCCGCATGAGCGAAGACGAGGCGCATGCGCGCTTCGTGGGCAAGACCTTTGCCGCCATGATTGCGGAAATGGAACGCGAGCACGGCGTGCGCTTTCCTGCCGACGCCAGCGCCCAGAAGGACCGGCGCCTGCTCGATCTCTATGAGCGGGAGCTGAAGCCGGTCGCCGGGATCTCCGAAGCCCTTGCGGCCCTGCCGCGTGCGGTTCACAGCGTTGCCTCGAACAGTCCGGAGGAGCGCGTCGCCACCGCGCTGCGGGTGGCGGGGCTCGAGGCCTGGTTTGGCCGCATCACCACCTTCGAGCATGTCGCCAACGGCAAACCGGCGCCCGACGTCTTCATCGA
>JBGSNJ010000552.1:0-12358 GCA_041739715.1 Aestuariivirga sp. | reverse complement strand
CTTTTAGTCTCAGTACAGGTATAGGAATGACCAACCCGCTTCTCGACGTCCTGTCCGGGCGTCCGCCCGCCCGCCGGCCTATCTGGTTCATGCGCCAGGCCGGCCGCTATCTTCCAGAGTATCGAAAAGTCAGAGCGGAGGCGGGATCGTTTCTGGACCTCTGCTATACGCCACGACTGGCTGCCGAGGTCACTTTGCAGCCCCTGCGCCGCTATGATCTGGATGCAGCCATCCTGTTTGCGGATATTCTCGTGGTACCTCAGGCCATGGGACTGGGGGTTCGCTTTGCAGAAGGCGAAGGTCCTATCCTTGAAAAGGTAGGCAATGCTGCCGAGGTTGGTCGTCTCAAGCCGCTGTCGTCGTCCACGGAAGTATCCAAGGTCTGCGAGACCGTGAGCCTGCTGCGCAAGGAATTGAGTCCATCGATCGGACTGATCGGTTTTTGCGGCGGTCCATGGACAGTCGCCAGCTACATGGTTGAGGGCGGGACATCGGATCGTGCGAATGCGAAACGTGCGGCACTGGGCAGTGAACCCTGGTTCAGCGACCTTATTGATTGGCTGGTGCAGGAGTCGGTGGAGTATCTGTCGTTGCAGATTGAGGCGGGCGCGCAAGCCGTTCAGATTTTCGATTCCTGGGCGGGCGAACTGCCGGGCCGTGCCGGTGACGTCTTCGTGGTCGAGCCCTTGTGCAGAATGGTTGCCGCGCTCAGGAATCGGCATCCAGAGGTACCTGTGATCGTGTTTGGCCGCGGTTTCGGGGTGCGGCAGCCGGAGCTCGCTGTTCGGACAGGTGCCAATGCAATCGGCTTAGAGTCTGAACTGCCGATGAGCTGGGCGGCCGAGAATGTCGGACAAAAGACGGCGTTGCAGGGAAACCTGGATCCTGTGGCCTTGCAGTGTGATGCAAGGACCGTTCGGGCCGAAACGCATGCCGTTCTCAAGGCCATACCCATGGGTCGCCATGTTTTCAACCTTGGCCACGGTATCAGGCAAGGAACGGACCCAGGCATCATCACTGAAGTGGTGACGGCCGTAAGGGACTGGGACAAGGGCGTGCGAGGTGAGTGACGGCTATCTCTGGCTGAAGGTCATCCATCTCCTCGCCGTGTTTTCATGGATGGCCGGGCTTTTCTACCTGCCGCGGCTGATGGTCTACCATGCCGATGCGGCTGTCGGATCGCCAATTTCCGAGCAATTCAAGATCATGGAGCGTCGGCTGCTGAAAGCCATCATGCGTCCAGCCATGGTGGTGACCTGGATCTTCGGGCTGTGGCTCGGCTTTGCGGGCGAATGGTTTGCGCCTGGCGTCTACTGGCTGTGGCTCAAGCTTCTGGCCGTCGTCATCCTCAGCGGCATACATGGGCTGCTCGAGCGTCATGCCGGTCTCTTTGCGCGCGACCAGCGCGTCAAGTCGGGAGTCTACTTCCGCGTCCTCAACGAAGTGCCGACGGTTCTTCTGATCGTCATCGTGATTCTGGTCGTCTTCAAGCCCGTTTGAGTTTTCGGTTGGCGTCATCCTCGACTGTTGCTATACAACGGGTCCCACCTGTCTTCGCCGCAGCTGTTGATCGGGCTTTACGCCTTGCCGGCGCGGTGTTTTCCCCCTTAAATTGTAAAAAGTCTGATCATATGTTGAACATTGCCGAATTGAAGGAAGTCAAGCTTCAGGACCTCAAGCAGAGGACTCCTGCGGAACTTGTGAGCATTGCCGAGGAACTGCAGGTGGAGAACGCCAGCGCGCTCCGGAAGCAGGAGCTCTTCTTCAGCATTCTCAAGAATCTTGCTGCCCGTGATGTCGAGATCATCGGCGAGGGTGTGGTCGAAGTGCTGCAGGATGGCTTCGGCTTCCTGCGTTCGCCCGACGCGAACTACCTCGCAGGACCCGATGACATCTACGTCAGCCCCAGCCAGATCCGAAAATTCACCCTGAGGACCGGCGACAGCGTCGAAGGCCAGATCCGCAGCCCCAAGGAGGGCGAGCGCTACTTTGCCTTGGTGAAGGTCAATACCATAAACTTCGAAGATCCGGAGAAGGCGCGCCACAAGGTGCACTTCGACAATCTCACGCCGCTTTACCCGGAACAGCGCTTCGAGATGGAGACCGGCGATCCGACCCGGAAGGACTACTCCTCGCGCGTCATTGATATCGTGGCGCCGCTCGGCAAGGGCCAGCGCGGCCTGATCGTGGCACCGCCGCGCACCGGCAAGACCGTGCTGCTCCAGAACATTGCGCATTCCATCACCGCGAATCATCCCGAGTGCTACCTCATCGTGCTGCTCATCGACGAGCGCCCGGAGGAAGTGACGGACATGCAGCGCTCGGTGAAGGGCGAAGTAATCAGCTCGACATTTGACGAGCCCGCCGCGCGCCATGTGCAGGTGGCAGAGATGGTGATCGAGAAGGCCAAACGCCTGGTGGAACATGGGCGTGACGTGGTCATACTCCTGGATTCGATCACCCGCCTGGGACGAGCCTACAATACGGTCGTGCCGTCCTCCGGCAAGGTTCTCACCGGCGGCGTGGACGCCAATGCGCTGCAGCGGCCGAAGCGCTTCTTCGGTGCGGCCCGCAACATCGAGGAGGGTGGATCGCTGACCATCATCGCCACGGCCCTGATCGATACCGGCAGCCGCATGGACGAGGTGATCTTCGAAGAGTTCAAGGGTACCGGCAACTCGGAAATCATCCTGGACCGCAAGGTTGCCGACAAGCGCGTCTTCCCGGCCATCGACATCCTGCGGTCCGGCACCCGCAAGGAAGAACTGCTGGTTCGTCCGGACATGCTGAAGAAGACCTATGTCCTTCGCCGCATCCTCAATCCGATGGGCACGGTCGATGCGATCGAGTTCCTGCTCGACAAGCTGCGTCAGACCAAGACCAACAGCGATTTCTTCGACTCGATGAATGCGTGACCGCCGGCCGGTTGGACTACCGGCAATTGATTCGGTGGCGGAATGACGGGCCGGGAGACGATTTTTGCCTTGTCGAGCGGCGCAGGCCGCGCCGCGATTGCGGTCCTTCGCATCAGCGGCCCCGCAGCGCAATCCATCGTCGTGACGCTGGCCGGATCCTGCCCGCCACCGCGGCATTTCGCGGTCCGCACATTGCGAACTCCTGACGGCGGCGAAGCGATCGACAAGGCGGGCGTCATCTGGCTTCCGGCTCCGGCAACGGCCACGGGCGAAGACATGGCCGAGTTCCACATTCATGGCAGCGAGGCTGTTGCATCCCATCTCTTTCGGGTGCTCTCCAGTTTCGATGGCGTTCGGCTGGCCGAACCCGGGGAATTCACCCGGCGCGGCTTCATCAACGGCAAACTTGACCTGGTCGAAGCCGAAGGACTCTCCGACCTGCTTGCGGCGCGGACCGAGGCGCAGCGGCGCCAGGCCATGCAGCAGTTTCTTGGCGGCTCGAGTGCGATTATCGAAATGTGGCGGAGCAGGTTGATCGCGTCGCTCGCGGCAGTTGATGCCGTGGTGGAATTCTCGGAAGAGGGCGATGTGGCCGGCGTGGCGGATCAGGCATGGCGGAACGACGCGCAGGCTCTGATTGACCACATGCAACGCGCGGTCGCCCGGGCAGGCAGGGCCGAGTCCTTGCGGCGTGGCCTGCGCGTGGTGTTTGCGGGCGCGCCCAATACGGGCAAGTCGAGCTTGCTGAATGCGCTGGCGCAGCGCGATGTGGCGATCGTCTCGCCCCTGGCCGGTACAACGCGTGATTCGATCGAGGTGCTGCTCGACCTCGATGGCGTGCCGGTGGTGCTGACGGACACGGCTGGACTCCGTGATGGCGCAGGCGATGACATCGAGCGGCAAGGCATGGCCCGCACGCGGCGCTTCACCGGCGAGGCAGATCTGGTGGTATGGCTGTGGTCGCGCGATGTCGCGGGCAGCGATGTTGTTGCCGCAGGCGTCAGGCCTGACATGGTTGTTGAGACGAAGAGTGATCTGACGCCTGGCACTACCGATGGTCGCGAGTCGAATCGGATCTCGACGCTGAGCGGCGAAGGCATGGCGGCCTTCGTGGACCGCTTGTCCAACTTCGTGAAGGCAAGGGCTGGGCTGGGCGAAGCCGCCGTGATTGTCCGTGAACGGCAGATCCAGGCCGTGGAAGAGTCGATTCGGTTCCTCAACGATGCGCTCCGTCAACCGGCCGGTGCGCTGGAACTTGTCTCCGCCGATCTGCGCGGTGCGGCCACGGCACTGGCGCGGCTGACCGGGCGCATCGATGTCGAAGATTGGCTCGACGACATCTTCAGCCGTTTCTGCATCGGAAAGTAAACGCTGTTTCACGTGAAACGCGTGATGGCTTTGACGCAACCGCGCGTCTGACCTATGGAGGCGCCATGGAAACCTCTTTCGATGTGATCGTGGTGGGTGGCGGGCATGCCGGCGTGGAGGCGGCGGCGGCGGCAGCGCGGCTTGGCGCCCGCACCGCTTTGCTCACGCATGCATTCGCCACGGTCGGAGAGATGTCCTGCAATCCAGCCATCGGTGGACTGGGCAAAGGTCACCTGGTGCGCGAGGTCGATGCGTTGGATGGTCTGATGGGCCGTGTCGCTGATCGCGCCGGCATTCAGTTTCGCCTGCTCAATCGCTCCCGCGGACCGGCCGTTCGCGGGCCGCGGGCACAGGCCGATCGCCGTCTCTATCGCGCGGCGATGCAGGATGAGATTCGCCAGCAGTCCAACCTCACGGTGATCGAAGGGGCGGCGCTTGGCTTCAGGCTGAAGAATGGCCGGCTCTCGGCAATCACCACCGAAGATGGCCGGGCCTTTTCCTGCGCTGCTGCCGTGCTCACAACGGGAACCTTTCTCAATGGCCTGATCCATCTGGGCGAGAAAACCACGCCCGCAGGCCGCTTCGGCGAGAAGCCGTCACATGGATTCTCCGCGCAGCTCGCCGCCGCCGGGCTGGCTCTGGCGCGGCTCAAGACGGGCACGCCGGCGCGGCTCGATGGCCGCAGCATCGACTGGGGTGTGCTCGAGGAACAGCGTGGCGACGCGGATCCGGTGCCCTTCTCCATGATGACCTCGGCGATCACCACGCCGCGGGTGTCCTGCTTCATCACCCACACCACGGCGGAAACCCACGACATCATCGCCCGCAACATTGCCCGCTCTCCGCTGTTTTCGGGCCAGATCCAGGGCGTGGGCCCGCGCTACTGCCCCTCCGTCGAAGACAAGATCCACCGTTTCCGTGACCGGTCCTCGCACCAGATTTTCCTCGAGCCGGAGGGCCTGGACGATCCGACCGTCTATCCCAACGGCATTTCCACCTCCTTGCCCGAGGATGTGCAGGAAGCCTTCCTGCACAGCATTCCGGGCCTGGCCAGGGTCAGGATCCTGCGCTGGGGCTATGCCATCGAGTATGACCATGTCGACCCGCGCGAGCTGATCCACAGCCTGGAGTGCAAGCGGATTCCAGGGCTCTTCCTCGCAGGCCAGATCAACGGGACCACCGGCTATGAAGAGGCGGCGGCCCAGGGACTGCTGGCCGGCGCCAATGCGGCGCGCCAGGCCGGCGGCCATGACCCGGTCATACTGGATCGCGGCCGGGCCTATGCGGGCGTCATGATCGATGACCTCGTGACCCGAGGCGTGAGCGAGCCCTATCGCATGTTCACCTCGCGGGCCGAGTACCGGCTCAGCCTGCGGGCGGACAATGCCTGGGAACGCCTCACCCCAACTGGCATCGAGCTTGGTCTTGTCGGAAACGGTCGCGCTGAGGCCTATCGGCTCCGTCAGCAGGAGATCGATGATGCACGGGCACTGGCGCGCGGCCTGACGCTGACCTCCGCCCAGGCCGCCCGGCAGGGCCTGAAGGTGAACCAGGATGGCAAGAGCCGCTCGGTTCTGGATCTTGTCGCCATGCCCGAGATCGGCTTTGCCGGTGCCTGCAGGGTCTGGCCGGAGCTTGGCGCAATTCCGTCCCATGCCGTTGAGGCGCTCGAAGCGGACGCCCTCTATGCCGGCTACCTGGGCCGCCAGGACGAGGAGATCCGGACACTGCGCAAGGAAGAGCAGCTTTGCCTCCCGGATGGACTGGACTATGCAGCCCTGCCCAGCCTGTCGGCCGAACTTCGCCAGAAATTACTGCGCGTACAGCCGGCCACCCTCGGACAGGCCGCGCGGATCGACGGCATGACCCCGGCTGCGCTCAGCGTCATCCTGGCCCATGTCCGCCGCCCCTCGCTCCGCCGGTCCGCCTAGGCGATGCAGCCCTTCGATCTGCTCCGGCCTTACGATGTTTCACGTGAATCATGCCGGCGGCTGGAAGCCTATGTCGATCTGCTCCTCGCCTGGCAGAAGCGAATCAACCTGATAGGACCCTCGACCGCCGAGCAGGTCTGGACCCGCCATATCCTCGATGCCGTCCAGCTCCTGCCGCTGCTCCCGTCCGGTTCCCTTGCCTTGGCCGACTTCGGCAGCGGCGCGGGCATACCCGGTCTGGTGCTGGCGATTGCCGGCGGCCATGAGGCGCATCTCTACGAAAGCAATGGAAAGAAGGCGGCCTTCCTCGGCCAGGCCATCCGCACGACGGGCGCTAAAGCACGCGTCCACCAGGTCCGGCTTGAGGACCTACCGGGCCATCCCGCTCTTCCCAGGGTCAGGGTGGTCACCGCCCGGGCCTTGGCGCCCCTGCCGCTCCTGCTCGACTATGCCGAGCCCTTCCTGGAGGCAGGCGCCGTCGGCCTGTTTCACAAGGGACAAGATGTAGACAATGAATTGACCGAGGCCACCAAATATTGGAAACTACAGGTGAAGAAACATCCAAGCATCACCGATTCGCGTGGCGTGATTCTGGAGGTCAGGGAGGCCAGCCGTGTCCAACGCCCAGACAGATAGATTCGGAGCCGAAACACCTCGCATTCTGGCTGTCGCCAACCAGAAGGGCGGCGTCGGCAAGACCACGACCGCGATCAACCTCGGCACGGCCCTGGCTGCGGTCGGCGAGACCGTCCTCATCGTCGACCTCGATCCGCAGGGCAATGCCAGCACCGGTCTGGGCATCGCCCGGCGCAACGGTCAGACCTCGACCTACCACGTGCTGATCGGCGAGGCGGCGCTTGCCGATGTCATCCAGGAATCGGGCATACCGCGGCTGCACTGCGCGCCATCCACCATGGATCTTCTGGGCGCCGAACTGGAGCTCGCCTCCTTCGACCGCAAGACCTATCGGCTTGCCGATGCCATCAAGGCCATGACGGGTTCAGCCTCCGCCGGCCGGTCCTACAGCTACATCCTGGTGGACTGCCCGCCGTCGCTCAATCTTCTCACCATCAATTCGCTCTCGGCGGCCGATGCCGTGCTGGTGCCGCTGCAGTGCGAGTTCTTCGCGCTGGAGGGCCTGAGTCAGCTGCTCAAGACGGTGGAGCGGGTGAAGACAACGCTCAACCCGCGCCTCTCCATCCAGGGCGTGGTGCTGACCATGTTCGACAAGCGCAACAGCCTGTCGGAACAGGTGGCCGAAGATGTCCGCAGCGTGCTGGGCGACAAGGTCTACCAGACGGTCATACCACGCAATGTCCGGGTGTCCGAGGCGCCCTCCCATGGCAAGCCGGTCCTGCTCTATGACAATAGCTGCATGGGCTCGCAGGCCTATATCCGGCTGGCCTCCGAAGTGATCCGCCGCGAGAGGACCTTGCGGGCGGCCTGACCGATTCACCTACGTAACAATCACCGGATGCGGCCCGCGTCCGGACGGCAAACGGAATGCGAGACATGATGCAGGCCCAGAAGAAACGACTAGGCCGCGGCCTTGCCGCCCTGATCGGGGACGACACCTCCGAGGCGGCGGTGGTCCAGGACATCCGCAGCCTGCGCCATATGCCGATCGAACTGATCCATGCCAGTCCCAACAATCCGCGCAAGCATTTTGCCGACGCCGATCTCGACGATCTTGCCAACTCGATTCGCGAGAAGGGCCTGCTGCAGCCCATCGTGGTGCGGCCGCGGGCCGACGGCCAATACGAGATCGTGGCGGGCGAGCGCCGCTGGCGCGCCTCGCAGCGCGCCGGCATCCATGAGGTTCCGGTCCTCATCCGTGAACTGAATGACGGCGAGGCCCTGGAAATCGCGCTAATCGAGAACATTCAGCGCAGCGACCTCAATCCGCTGGAAGAGGCGCGCGCCTACGGCCTCCTGCTTGAACAGTTCAGCTACACGCAGCAGCAGCTGGCCGATTCGGTCGGCAAGAGCCGCAGCCACATCGCCAACACGCTTCGCCTGCTGACCCTGCCGGACACGGTGCGGAGTCTGATCGAGGATGGCAAGCTCACCGCCGGTCATGCCCGCACACTGGTCGCATCCGATTCGCCGGCGGAGCTGGCCGACCAGATCATCAAGCTGGGCCTGTCGGTCCGCGAGGCCGAAAGCCTTGTGCGCGACGCCAGCCCGTCATCCAGGCCGCGCAAGACACGGCCGGAGAAGGACGCCGACACCAAGGCACTGGAACTTTCCGTAACGCAAGCCTTGGGACTCAAGGTTCTTGTCGACCACCGAACTTCGGGCGGAACCGTAACGATCTCCTACAAGACCCTGGAACAACTCGAAGAGATCTGCCGCAAGCTCCAGGCCAGCCGGTAGGGCCCGGCCCTACCGTCAGTGACGGAAATGCCGGACGCCCGTGAAGACCATGGCCAGGCCGGCGTCATCGGCGGCGCGAATCACATCCTCGTCCTTGAGTGATCCGCCAGGCTGAACCACAGACGTGGCACCGGCCTCGGCGGCCTGCAGCAGTCCGTCGGGAAAGGGGAAGAAGGCATCCGACGCCACCACGCAGCCACGCAGCTTCGATTCGCCGCCGGACAACCTGGCCGCATCTTCGCCCTTGCGCGCGGCAATCCGCGCCGAATCGACCCGCGACATCTGACCGGCGCCGATGCCAACGGTGGCGCCATCCTTCGCATAGACGATCGCGTTGGACTTCACGTGTTTCGCCACGCGAAAGGCAAAGCGCAAGTCCGACATCTCGGCGGCCGTCGGCGGACGCCTGGTGACAACCCGCCATGTCATGTCTTCGACAACCGCCGAATCCCGGTCCTGTACCAACAGGCCTCCGCCGATGGTCTTGACGGACAGGCCCGGCGCACTCGCCGCGACCGGCGCATCGATGATCAGTAGACGGAGGTTCTTCTTCTCCGCCACCACCGCGATCGCCGCCGCGTCTGCATCCGGTACGGCGATCACCTCGGTGAACAGCTTGACGATCTCGCGGGCGGTCGCGGCATCCAGCGGACGATTCAGCGCGATGATGCCGCCGAAGGCGCTCACCGGATCGCAGGCCAAAGCCTGCTGGTAGGCCGCAAGCACGGATGGTCCGGTGGCCACGCCACAGGGATTGGCATGTTTCACGATCACGCAGGCCGGCTCTCCCGTTGCCGCAAACTCGGCAAGGCATTCGAGCGCTGCATCGGTGTCGTTGAAGTTGTTGTATGAGAGCTCCTTGCCCTGCAGCTGACGGGCATTGGCGACGCCGCCCCGCACACCCGCAAGACGGTAGACGGCCGCAGCCTGATGCGGGTTCTCGCCATAACGCAGTGCTTGCAGGCGAGGTCCGCCAATGGCGAAGTACGCTGGAAGCGCCTCGCGCTGTTCGCGAACGAACCACAGCGAAATGGCCGCATCATAGGACGCCGTCCGCGCGAAGGCCTTGGCAGCAAGGCGGCGGCGCAGCGCCAGCGTGGTGGACCCGCGCTGCGCAGTCATCTCGGCGAGGACCGCTGCGTAATCCGAAGGATCGACCACCACCGTGACGCTCTCATGATTCTTCGCCGCCGCCCGGATCATCGCCGGCCCGCCCACATCGATGTTCTCGATGGTGGTGTCCCAGTCAGCACCGCGATCGACGGTCTGTTCGAAGGGATAGAGGTTGACGACCAGCAGGTCGATGTTGCCGATGCCATGCTCGCGCTGCGCCGCTTCATGTGCGGTATTGCCGCGAACCGACAGGAGGCCGCCATGAACCATGGGATGCAGGGTCTTCACACGGCCGTCCATCATCTCGGGAAAGCCCGTCAGGGCAGCAACGTCGACAACGGCCAGTCCTGCGTCCTGCAGCGCCCGCGCCGTTCCGCCTGTCGAAACCACTTCGACGCCCTGCAACACGAGCGCCCGGGCCAAGTCAATCAAACCGGTCTTGTCCGAGACCGAAAGCAATGCGCGCCTGATTGTTCTGTCCATGACGGATCCCCGTTTCTCCGCCTCCCATAGCATGACGGACCCAGCGGAGAAGAGCCGGAAGCCAGGCTGTTCACAGGCAGCGGAACCGCGCGGCGAAGAACCCGTCCATGCTGGCCGTTCTGCCGCCTCCCACACCCGGCAGCGAGCGGAACACGCCTGGCGGCCTTACACAGTCCGCCGGCAGACCGGCCTCGCCGGCCACAACGGGGCTCAGCGCAAAGACCGCATGCCCGGCCAGGAACGGGCTAACTTGATCCTCGCCTTCCTCGGGCTCGAGCGAACAGGTGCAATAGACCAGGAGGCCACCTGGCTTCACACGCCGAGCCGCCGCCGACAGGAGCCGTGCCTGGATGCGCGCCATGTCGCGGATCTGCTTCTCGCTCTTCACCATCAGCAGCTCCGGATGGCGGCGGATCGTTCCGGTGGCAGAACAGGGCGCATCCAGCAGGACCGCATCGAACAGGCGGTCGCCTGCCGCCTGCTCGGCATCGCCAACCAGGATCTCGGCCGAATGTCCGGTGCGCACGAGGTTCTCCGACAGGCGCTTCAGCCGCGCTGCCGACTTGTCGATGGCCGTCACCCGTGCGCCGGCCGCTGCCAGCTGGAGGGTCTTGCCGCCTGGCGCGGCGCAGAGATCGAGCATGCGCTTGCCGCGCACATCGCCTAGCAGTTTTGCAGGGAGCGTCGCGGCGGCGTCCTGAACCCACCATGCGCCATCGTTGAAGCCAGCTAGGGTATCGACTGACGCGTGCTCAGCGAGGCGGACGCTGCCGGTTGGCGTGACTGTGCCGAAGAGGCGCTCTGCCCATTCGCTGGCGTCGCCATTCACGGTGAGATCGAGCGGCGGCTCGATGAGCAGTGCTTCAGCGATTTGCGGCGCAGCCTCGCCGTAGGTTGCGCGCCAGCGTGTGTAGAGCCACGGCGGGAGATCTGAGCCTGGCGGTTGCGCGTCGAAAATTGCCTGACCATCGCGCGCGACTTTGCGCAGCACGGCGTTCATGAGCTTTGCGAAACCACGCGCTTCGCGCATTTGGTTTGCGGTTTCGACCGTCTCGCCCACGGCTGCGTGCGCTGGTGTGCCGAGCACGAGAAGCTGCGCTGCGCCAAGATGCAGGAGCGCGCGTGCGTGTTCGGCGCTGTCCGGTAGGGGGCGATCGAGGAATTTTGAGACCACGGCGCTGATGCTGCCGAGGCGGCGGAGGCCTGCGGTCACCAGCGCGCGCGCAAAGGCGCGGTCGCGGCCGGCGAGTGCATTGAAGCTGGGTGTTTCGCTGAGTGCGTCTTCTAAGGCGCGGCCGCGCTCCATTACGGCGACAAGGAGATCGGTTGCTGCGCGGCGGGCTGTCAAGGTGGCGTGGGTGTATCGGACGTGTACTCCACGTCAACGCGGGCGCGGCGGAAGCTGGCGAGCCTGATTGTCGCGCCGCCAGCGGAAAGCGGCGTTGAGATGCGCAGGGGCGGCGCAAAGGTCGTGTCTGGCATCAGCGCGAACCAGACTTGGCCTTCGGGGATGCGACGGCGGCCTTGATCGCGCTGATTGAAGCCGCTGACAGCGACATAGCTGAGTGTGCACTTGAGGACGTCACCTTCGTAGCCGCCGCCTTCGTAGTCATCGATGTCGCCGCCGCTGAGTTGCAGCAAATAGTGAAAGCGGCCGTCATAGGTGGGATAGGAGCCCTCGCAGCGGCGCGAGCGGCCGACGTCGATGGACATGGCGACGACGTTTGAGAGCGGATCGCGCGAGGTGCGGCGTTGCTCCTCCGTCGCTGCCGGATCGCCCCAGGTGCGATAGATTGGCTCGATCTGCGATGTGATCGCGCCTTCGGTATCGGCCTGCATGCTGATGGTGCGGCGCTTGCGGCTATAGCGGTGATCGAGGTCGTAACGCTGCCAACGGACGGCGCCGGCGCTGATGAGGCCGGAGGCGCTGGCGTCGATGTCGGTGCGCTCAAACAGGTTGAGGATGCCGCGCGATGTTACAGTCGCGGTGATGTCGTAGCTTTCGTCCGAGATATCGGCGTCGACAGTGACGCCGCCGACGGGGACGAAGCCGAGGCCAAACCCATCATAGGTCAACGCAAAGCGATCCGCTGACGCGGGTGTCGCGAAGCAAAGCAGGGCGGCGAGGGCGATGAGCGCGCGCATTGGAGCCCAAGTGTAAAGACCGTGGGC
>JBGSNJ010000549.1:0-6601 GCA_041739715.1 Aestuariivirga sp. | reverse complement strand
CGTCTCGATCAGCACGGCGGTCTGGATGGTCATGTGCAGCGAGCCCGAGATGCGGGCGCCGCGGAGCGGCTGCAGCGCCTTGTATTCGGCCCGGGTCGCCATGAGGCCGGGCATCTCCACCTCGGCCATCTCGATTTCCTTGCGGCCCCACTCGGCCAGCTTGATGTCGGCAACATGATAATCGTGATGGGCGCGGGCCATGGGAATCCTCTTGTGAGCGGGATGGGATGGGCGGTCTCTTAGCAGCGGCGGGGGAGTCTGTCGAGAGCGATATAAAGATTTCTTTATGTGAATGGCAAAGCATGTTGACATCGTCGACATCGGAACATAGAGTGAACAAACTCCGCGCCTGGCCACAAGGAATGACGTAGCATCATGCAGTCATGGAGAATCATCCCCTCGTACCTGCGGACATCGCGTCCCGCTTCGACGTGCGCGAGTGGCGCAATGGCCTTGCCATCCTCGCTGCCGCCCGGCCCTCCGAATGGGCCGACATTCAGGCTGTCCTGCGCGTCTTTGCCCTGCTGCGCAGCGACATTCTCAGGCCGGGCGGCTCGAAGTCCGACATCGCGGGAAAGCTGGATGGGCATTTCACGTCGCTGGGGTGGAAGGAAAAGCAGTTCGACACCCGGATTGTCGTGGATAACACCGAGTACCACACGCCGACCCACAAGGTGGACTGCTACAAGAACCGCGTGGCGCTCGAAGTGGAATGGAACAACAAGGATCCCTTCTACGACCGTGACCTCAACAACTTCCGCCTGCTCTTCGACCTGCGTGCGATCGACGTCGGCGTCATCATCACAAGGTCGAGCGAGTTGCAGGCGATCTTCAACGCACTGGGCCGGGGACCGAGTTATGGCAATTCGACAACCCATCTCGAGAAGCTCTTGCCCCGCCTCGAAGGCGGCGGCGGAGGCGGTTGCCCGGTCGTCGTCATCGCGATCAAGACAGAGGCCTATGTAGACGATGGACCAGCTCAATAAGACGATCATCGATCTCGCCGCCTCGTTGCGCGGGCGGAAGTTTCACACGGTTCTGGCCGATCCGCCCTGGCGCTTCACCAATCGCACCGGAAAGGTGGCGCCCGAACACCGGCGTCTCACCCGCTACGAGACGATGACCACGCCGGAGATTTGCACCTTGCCCGTGGCCGACATCACGGTCGATCCGGCACATCTTTATCTCTGGGTGCCCAATGCGCTGCTGCCGGAAGGCCTTGCGGTGATGAAGGCCTGGGGATTCGACTACAAGAGCAACATTATCTGGCACAAGATCCGCAAGGACGGCGGATCGGACGGACGCGGCGTGGGCTTCTACTTCCGCAATGTGACGGAGGTTCTGTTGTTCGGCACGCGCGGCAAGAATGCCCGCACGCTGGCGCCCGGGCGGCGGCAGGTGAACATGATCGAAACCCGCAAGCGCGAACACTCGCGCAAGCCCGACGAGCAATATGACGTGATCGAAGCCTGCTCGCGCGGCCCCTATCTGGAATTGTTCGCGCGCGGCACGCGGCCGGGATGGACCTACTGGGGCAACCAGGCGAACGAGGAATATGCGCCGACATGGGAAACCTACGCGAACCACTCGCAGGCGCGGCGGGTGGCGGCAGGGTAGTTGGCCCATGACGGACTTCAAGTCGCCACTCGACTACCACCACTACACTCTTGGCCGGATACTTTTCTTCTTGGCGAAACATGGGCTGAGGAGACAAAACCTCGACCAATCAGACGCAATGGCGATCATGGATCATCGGATTGGCCATGAAGAAGAAGTACTGGCAGTCTTCCATGATGTCTTGATGTTCATGTTGAACGAAGAAATCATCAGCGTCTCTTCATATTCACCACACAGCGACGGTTACTACTTCAATGGGGTTCAACTAACATCGAAGGGTCTTCAGTTGGTACGCGCCGACCCCAGCAAAATTGATGCGTCTCTTCAAGGTAGTATTGCCGCCAACACAGCTGCCCCTTCTGCATCTGGTACGGATGCAAGTTACTTCGGAAAGTGGGGAGAGTTTGCAGGGAGTTTCATAGCCTCTGCCACAAAAAGCTTTGGAAGCGGCTAGATATCCAGCCCCTCCGCGCTCACGAATTCGGCGCGTTCGCTGATGAAGTTGAAGCGCTCCTCGGGCTTGTTGCCCATGAGCTGCTCGACGATCTTCGCGGTATCGGGGCGCATCGCGTCGACCAGAGTCACGCGTAGCAGCATGCGCTTCTTCGGGTCCATGGTGGTTTCCTTGAGCTGGGGTGCCGTCATCTCGCCCAGGCCCTTGAAGCGCGAGATTTCCACCTTGGCGCGACCCGACATCTCGCCCTTCAGCAGCTCCTCCTTGTGCGCGTCGTTGCGCGCATAGGCGACCTTCGGCCCCTGCGCCAGCTTGTAGAGCGGCGGCACGGCCAGATAGAGATGGCCCTCGTCGATGAGCTGCGGCATCTGCCGGTAGAAGAAGGTCATCAGCAGCGAGGCGATGTGGGCGCCGTCGACGTCGGCGTCGGTCATGATGATGATCTTGTCGTAGCGCAGGTCTTCCTCGCGGTAGGACGCGCCCGTGCCGCAGCCCAGCGCCTGGATCAGATCGGCGAGCTGCTGGTTGGCGGTCATCTTGTCCTTGGTGGCGCTGGCCACATTCAGGATCTTGCCGCGCAAGGGCAGGACGGCCTGGGTCTCGCGGTTGCGCGCCTGCTTGGCGGAGCCGCCGGCCGAGTCGCCTTCCACGATGAAGAGCTCGGAGCCTTCCTTCTGACTCGCCGCGCAATCGGCGAGCTTGCCGGGCAGCCGCAGCTTGCGCACCGCGGTCTTGCGGCCCACTTCCTTTTCCTGGCGCCGGCGGATGCGCTCTTCGGCGCGGTCGATGATGAAGTTCAGCAGGCGGTCGGCCTGGGCCGGATGGCCGGTGAGCCAGTGGTCGAAGTGATCGCGCACCGCGTTCTCGACGATGCGCATGGCCTCGAGCGTTGCCAGCTTGTCCTTGGTCTGGCCCTGGAACTCGGGCTCGCGGATGAAGACCGAGAGCAGCGCGCCCGACGATGTCATCACATCGTCCGCCGTGATGACGGAAGCGCGCTTGTTGCTGGCGAGTTCCGCATAGCTGCGCAGCGAGCGCGTCAGCGCCGAGCGGAAGCCCTGCTCATGCGTGCCGCCCTCGGGCGTGGGGATGGTGTTGCAGTAGGACGAGGAGAAGCCGTCGTCGCCGCCGAACCAGGCCACTGCCCATTCCACCGTGCCGTGGCTGCCCTCCTTCTCGACGCGGCCCGAGAAGATCTCGTCCACCACCCGTGTCTTGCCCTCCAGACGCTCGGCGAGGAAGTCCTTCAGCCCGCCGGGGAAATGCAGCACCGCCTTGTCGGGCGTGTCCTTGTCCTTGATGAGCGCGGGATCGCAGGACCAGCGGATCTCGACGCCGCCGAAGAGATAGGACTTGGAGCGCGCCATGCGGTAGAGCCGCGCGGCAACGAAGGCGGTATTGCCCTTGCCGAAGATCTGCTCGTCCGGATGGAAGGAGACCCTGGTGCCGCGGCGGCCCGAGACCTTGCCGAGATTGAGCAGCTTGGTCGACGGCTTGCCGCGCTTGAACTCCTGGCGGTAGAGCACCTGGCCGCGCGCCACCTCGACGATCACATGATCGGAGAGCGCATTGACCACCGAGACGCCGACGCCATGCAAGCCGCCGGAGGTCTCGTAGGCGCCCGAGTCGAACTTGCCGCCGGCATGCAGCGTGGTCATGATGACTTCCAGCGCCGACTTGTCCTTGAACTTGGGATGCGGGTCGACCGGAATGCCGCGGCCATTGTCGGTGACGGTGAGATAGCCGTCCGCCGTGTAGCTGACGTCGATCCAGGTGGCGTGGCCCGCCACCGCCTCGTCCATGGCATTGTCGAGCACCTCGGCGAAGAGGTGATGCAGCGCCTTCTCGTCGGTGCCGCCGATATACATGCCGGGGCGGCGGCGCACCGGCTCGAGGCCTTCCAGCACCTCGATGTCGGCGGCGGTATAGCTCTCCTCGCCGCGCGCCTTGGCCGAGACCTTCGCCGCGGGCTTCGCGGCCTTGGGCAGGTCTTCGAACAGATCGGCGGATTTGGCGGACTTGGCCATTCTGGTTCCCGAATCGTTTGGCGCCGCAGTATGGCGGCGGCGGCCCTGAATTGAAACCGGAGGGTTACCGAGGGGCTAGACGGCCACTTACTCGAAGACGTCGAAGGCGAAACGATAGGTCACGCCAGCGCCCAGCGTGAACTGGTTCTCGCTGCCCCGCTCGGTGATCGGGCTGTCGGCCGCATCGCCGATGAGGCGGTCGTAACCGCCCTGGACATGGAAGGTCCAGTCATCGGTCAGGCCATAGCTGGCGCGGGCCGCGAGGCCGACCGAGCGGAAGCCGGAATCGGCATTGTAGGCTTGGAGATTTCCGCCCGAATCCATCGCCTCGGTGGGCGTCACGCCGAAATAGGTATCCATGAAGCCGGATGACGACCAGGTGGCCCGCGGCCCAAGCACCAGGGTGACGTTCTCGGCAGGTTCGGCGATGAAGTCGAGGCCGAAATCGGCAACCTGGCCGGAATAACCGTTAAAACCTTGGCGGACTTCGACAAAGCCGCGCACCCAGTCATAGCGATAGGCGACACCCAGGCCCAGTTCCAGCGACCAGTCCACCTTCTTTGTGCCTTCGAGATCGTTGGAGTCGGAGGCCTTGCGCTCACCGTAGAAATTGAAGGACGGATAGATGGAGAAGCCGTAGGTCTTCTCCTCGCCATCGGCCACCTGGCCAAGGCCCGGAATATAGAAGCGGCTGACCGCGATGATCGGATAGGGCACGACGATGTATTCGTCGGCACCCGGATACTTCGGCTGGACCATGCCGCCGGCGCCGAGATCAAGCACATATTGCCGGCCCGACAATGTGCCGTCGGCGGTTGCCTCCTCGGCCAGGGCCGGACCCGCGGCGAGGACCGCGGCGAAGGTGGAAAGCAGGCAGGTCGTGGCGGACAGCTTGATCATGAAGGGCAAATCACGTTGACGGGCTGCAATGGTGTTTATTGCATCGCAAAGCCTCACTCAATGGTTAACGCAAAAGTTAATGTGAACGGCCGCAAGTGATCCGGCAGGCGGCCGCTACTTCACCTGCGCCTGCACTTCCCGGATGTTGGCCGCACAGGCCTGCAACCGGCGCGAACCGCAGGCCACCCGAAGCAGGACCCGATGTTCACCGCGCCAGATAGGGCGGGCGGGGCTTTCGCTGTCCGTACCTGCGGGAAAAGCCGGCCGCGTCGCGCGGCCGCATCTTGAGCTGCAGCTGGAACTCGAAGACCATGTCGTTGCCGAAGGCATCCGCCTGTTGCGCCACCGGGATCGCAAGGCCGATCTGGACGCCGCCCGATGGATCCTTGGCTTCGATCAGGCGCATGACAAGCTGTTCGGACTGCCTGTAGATCAGTTCGCGGACCTCCGCATCGGCCTGGGGCCTGCGCTGCATGCGGCGTACCGCGCCGATGTAGCGGCGGTAGAGAAGGCTGACGAGCTGGGAGATTTCCTTGCGGCCGCCGCGGTACCTCATGCGAAGGTCATCGGCATGCTTGATGGCACCGAACCACTTCAGGCTGATCGTCACGGGCTTCAGGTCGAGGCAGTTCAGCCGGTCGTAGAGGTCGATGTCCTCCATCGCATAGCCCTTGAGATACTCGTCATATCCCCCGGCCCGGTCGAAGTCGGCGCGGTAGACCATGCAGGTGCCGCGCAGGTCATCCTGCAGCTGGTCGTCGGCTTCGACTTCAACCACGCCATAGGTGCCGGGCTGCAGCTTGGCATCGATCTCCGTGGCCGCGCCCGGATCGATGAGCGTGTCGGCATCGGCGAAGATCAGGATCTCGGCTTTGCTTTGGCCGGCACCGAGATTGCGGGCCCGGCAGGCGTTGAAGGCGCCGCCGTCCTCGGCGAAGACAACCTTCACCGACGGATGGCTCTGCCGCACCCAGTGGCCCGACTGCTCCGGGCAGGCATAGTCGACCACGATCACCTCGGCGTGCGGAAAGGCGCAGAACTTCGGCAGGGTCTGCTTCAGATGCTCCAGGCGTCCCTTGCAGGTCGTGATGATGGCGTATTTCATGTTGCTATTGCTCCGCCACCACGATCTGCAGCTTGACATCCTCGGGACGGGCGCTCGCGGCACGCTCGAAGGCCTTGATGCCGTCCGCGAAGGCGAAGACGCTGGTGATCAGGGGTTTGAGGTCGACCTTGCCCGAGGCGATGAGGTTCAGCGCGCGGTCGAAGATATTGGCATAGCGGAAGACGGTTTCGATCCTGACTTCGCGCGAGCAGGCGGCCGCCACGTCGAAGCCCACGCGGTCGACGGGCAGCCCGACCAGCACCAGCGTTCCGCCGGGCCGCACCAGATCGAAGATTCCATCATAGGCCCGGGCGCTGCCGCTGGCCTCGAAAACGACATCGGCGCCCCAGCCCGCAGTCTCGCGCGCGATCACGGCGGCATAGGCATCGCGCTTCAGATCGACCGGAATGATGCCGGCATATTGCCCGGCGATCTTCAGCTTCTCGGCGCTGAAGTCGGAAATGTAGACCCGGCTGCAGCCGCCGGCCAGCGCCGCCA
>JBGSNJ010000548.1:0-1781 GCA_041739715.1 Aestuariivirga sp. | reverse complement strand
CTTCATCATCGACCGCGCCGAAGAGCGCATCCGCCGGCGCCAGGAAAAGGAAGTGGGCCGCAAGACTGCGGTGCGCAAGCTCCGGCTGCCGGGAAAGCTCGCCGACTGCGCGGCGAGCCAGAAGGACGGCTCGGAACTCTTCATCGTGGAAGGCGACTCGGCCGGCGGCTCCGCCAAGCAGGCGCGCAACCGTGAGACCCAGGCCGTGCTGCCCTTGCGCGGCAAGATCCTCAACGTGGCCAGCGCCACGAAGGACAAGATGACCGCCAACCAGCAGCTCGCCGATCTGATCCAGGCGCTGGGCTGCGGCACCGCCGCGTCCTACCGCGAGGAAGACCTGCGCTACGACAAGATCATCATCATGACCGACGCCGACGTCGACGGCGCGCACATCGCCTCGCTGCTGATGACCTTCTTCTACCGGCAGATGCCGCAGCTCATCGACGAGGGCCATCTCTACCTGGCCGTGCCGCCGCTCTACAAGCTAGCCCAGGGGCCGAAGGTCGCCTATGCGCGCAACGACGCGCACAAGGAGGAGTTGCTGAAGGGCGAGATGTCGGGCCGCGCCAAGGTGGAAATTTCGCGCTTCAAGGGTCTGGGCGAGATGACAGCGCCGCAGCTCAAGGAAACCACCATGGACCCGAAGAAGCGCATGCTGCTGCGCGTGACCCTGGTTGACGCGATGCGCCCCGACACGGCCCGGATCGTCGAGCAGCTCATGGGCAACAAGCCCGAGGAGCGCTTCAACTTCATCAGCGAACGCGCCGAATTCGTGAGCGCGGAGGGGCTGGATATCTGAGAGCTCGAACCGCTCAGCTCCAGTTTTCCAGTCGCAGCCCGTCCACTCTCTCGAATTCGCGCGTGTAACCGGTGACCAGCATCAAGCCTTGCGATCTCGCGCATCCTGCAATCATGATGTCATAGGCGCCGATCATCAGTCCCTTGCGTTCGAGGTCTGCCCTGATTTGTCCTGCGTGAAGCGCTGCACGGCTGTCGAAGGGAAGAATCTCCAGGCGTGCGAGGAACATATCGATGATGTTGAGGCGTTGTGAGGGGTCGCCGTAGCGCTGCGCGCCATAGTAGAGTTCGTAGAGAGAAACATCTGACACTGCCAGCCTGCCGCTGCCTTCCGTGAAGCGCCTTTCGAGTTCGGGACTGCGCCGCCTCAGGGCATGGATACAGACGTTGGTATCAAGCAGATGCGTGAGCATCAGGACTCATTGCGGTGTTGCGGCAGGGGCTGGGCCCGGTCGTTCAGGAAGTCCTCGTCAATGCGCGGACCGTCGAAGAAGTCTTTCCAGCTGCCGCCCGCGGGCACGATCAGCCGGGCATTGCCCTGAACCAGAACATCCACACGCTTGACATGATCTGGAAGTGCAACAGCCTTGGGAAGCCGCACCGCCTGACTCTTGTTGGACTTGAAGATCGTGCTCTGGGTCATGGTGTCTGTATATCCCGCTGGGATATGTCAGTCAAGATGCTTTGCCATTCACATAAAGAAATCTTTATATCGCCCTCGACAGGCTCCCCCGCCGCTGCTAAGAGACCGCCCATCCCATCCCGCTCACAAGAGGATTCCCATGGCCCGCGCCCATCACGATTATCATGTTGCCGACATCAAGCTGGCCGAGTGGGGCCGAAAGGAAATCGAGATGGCCGAGGTGGAGATGCCCGGCCTCATGGCGACCCGGGCCGAATACAAGGCGCTGCAGCCGCTCCGCGGCGCCCGCATCTCGGGCTCGCTGCACATGACCATCCAGACCGCCGTGCTGATCGAGACG
>JBGSNJ010000528.1:0-3107 GCA_041739715.1 Aestuariivirga sp. | reverse complement strand
GCCCGCGCCCATCGCGCTGGTGCGCGGCCGCCACCGCTGGCGCTTCCTGGTGAAGGCCGGGCGCGAGCAGAACATCCAGGGCTTCCTGCGCGAATGGCTGAAGGACGTGAAGCCGAAGGGATCTCTGGCCCTTCATGTGGACGTCGATCCCTACAACTTCCTGTGAACTTCAATCCTTGCGGTTCTGCCGATTGCCGACGAGATCGTCGACCACGCCGGGATCGGCGAGCGTCGAGGTATCGCCCAGCGCGCCGAAGTCGTCCTCCGCGATCTTGCGCAGGATGCGGCGCATGATCTTGCCGGAGCGCGTCTTGGGCAGGCCCGGCGCGAACTGGATCTTGTCGGGCGTGGCCAGCGGGCCGATCTCCTTGCGGACATGGGCCACGAGATCCTTGCGCAGATCGTCGTCGCCCTGTTCGCCCGCCATCAACGTCACGTAGCAGTAGATGCCCTGGCCCTTGATGTCGTGCGGATAGCCGACGACCGCCGCCTCCGAGACCCTGGGGTGCGAGACGAGCGCCGATTCGACCTCGGCGGTTCCAAGACGATGACCCGACACGTTGATCACGTCATCGACGCGGCCGGTGATCCAGTAGTAGCCATCGGCATCGCGGCGGCAGCCGTCGCCGGTGAAGTACATGCCCTTGTAGGTGGAGAAATAGGTCTGCACGAAGCGGTCGTGATCGCCGTAGACGGTGCGCATCTGGCCCGGCCATGAATCGAGGATCACCAGATTGCCCGAAGTGGCACCGTCGAGGATGGTGCCCTTCTCGTCGACCAGCGCCGGCTGGCAGCCGAAGAAGGGCCGCGTGGCCGACCCGGGCTTCAGCTTGGTGGCGCCGGGCAGCGGCGAGATGAGAATGCCGCCGGTCTCGGTCTGCCACCAGGTGTCCACGATCGGGCAGCGGTCGTCGCCCACCACGCGGTGATACCATTCCCAGGCCTCCGGGTTGATCGGCTCGCCGACCGAGCCCAGCAGCTTGAGCGACTTGCGCGAGGTGCGCGCGACCGGTCCTTCGCCCGCGCCCATCAGCGCGCGGATGGCGGTGGGCGCGGTGTAGAAGATGTTGACCTTCTGCTTGTCGATCACCTCCCAGAAGCGGGAGTTGGTCGGGTAGTTGGGCACGCCCTCGAACATGAGCGTGATGGCGCCGTTGGCCAGCGGTCCATAGACGATGTAGCTGTGGCCGGTGACCCAGCCCACATCCGCCGTGCACCAGTAGATATCGCCGTCGTGGTAGTCGAAGACATACTGGTGAGTGATCGCGGCGTAGACGAGATAGCCGCCGGTGGTGTGCAGCACACCCTTGGGTTTGCCGGTAGAGCCCGAGGTGTAGAGGATGAAGAGCGGATCCTCGGCCTTCATCTTCTCGGGCTTGCAGTCGGCCGAGACGGTGGCGATCTCGTCGTGGTACCAGACGTCGCGGCCCGGCGTCATGTCGATCTTGCCGCCGGTGCGGCGTACCACGATGACCTTCTCGTTGCCGGCACAGCGCTTCAGCGCATCGTCGGTGTTCTGCTTGAGCGGCACTTTCCTGCCGCCGCGCAGGCCCTCGTCGGCGGTGATGATCATCTTGGAATTGGCGTCGTTGATGCGGCTGGCCAGCGAATCCGGGCTGAAGCCGCCGAAGACGATGGAATGCATGGCGCCGATGCGGGCGCAGGCCAGCATGGCATAGGCCGCTTCCGGAATCATCGGCAGGTAGATGGTGACGCAGTCGCCCTTCTTGACGCCGTTCTTCTTCAGAACATTGGCGAATCGGCAGACATGCTCGTGAAGCTCGTTGTAGGTGATCTTCTTATCGTAGTAGGGATCGTCGCCTTCCCAGATGATGGCTACCTGGTTGCCGCGCTTCTTCAGATGCCGGTCGATGCAATTGTAGGAGACGTTGAGGACGCCGTCCTCGTACCACTTGATCGAGACATTGGGATATTCGTAGGTCGTGTTCTTGATCCTGGTGGGCGCCTTGAACCAGTCGATGCGCTTGGCCTGCCTGGCCCAGAACCTGGCCGGGTCCTTGACCGAGTCCGCATACATCTTCTTGTAGGCGGCATCGTCGATCAGCGCGGTCTTCTTGAACTTCGCGGGGACCGGATAGACTTTCTCGGACATAGGCGCATTCCTCCCATACATGCCGGTTCTGATGACCCTTTAGGCAGTCCGGTCTATAGCCTGCAATGAGACTCCTGTCTAAGAGACCCCATGCCCAGCCTCCGCCATCCGGCCTACTTCGTCGCACTTGCGCTGTTCTGGGGCGTTTCGCCGGCCATGTACCGCTATTGGGGCGAAGTGGGGGTGCCGGCGAGCCATGTCATCGTCTATACGGGCTTCGGGCTGGCCCTGTTCCTCGGCGCCTTCGCGCGCTGGACCCAGGGCCGCTTCGGTTGGAACCGGGACGTCATGACCTACAGCCTGGTCTGCGCCTTCCTGATGAACGTGCCCTTCAGCCTGAGCCTCACCTTCGCCCGGCATGTGCCGACGGCCGAGCTGGCGCTGGTCTTCTCGCTTTCGCCGCTCATCAACTTCGCGGTCGGCGCCATCACCGGGCGCGACCCGATGACGGCGCGGCGGGCGCTGGCGATCACCGTGGGCTTCGCAGCCAGCTGCATCCTGGTGGTGTCGCGCGAGGGGACCTTTTCGGGCCAGGTGTCCTGGTGGCTGCTGGCAAGCTTCATCAACCCCTTCCTCTTCGCCGCCTACAACTGGTTTGCGCAGCGGCACTGGCCGCGCGGCGGCACCACCTTCACCATCGGCGCTGCCGAATCCTTCTGGTCGGGCGTGCTGGCCCTGCCCTTCATGCTGGTGCTGTCGCCGCCCTGGGTGGTGGAGTTCACCGGCAAGATGGCGGTGTGGAGCATTGTGGCGGCGACGCTGATGTGGGTGGCCGAGCGGATCGCCTTCTTCACCCTGATCCGCGAGCGCGGGGCGACCTATACCTCGCAGGCGGTGTACCTCTCCGCACCAATGGCGGTGATCTTCGCCGTGATCTTCTTCGGCGGCGCCACCGACATCTGGCTGTGGCTGTCGCTGGCGATCCTGATGTTCGCCCTGTGGCTCAACAATTCGGGGCCAGCCGCCAGACTGCAGTCCGCTTGATCTCGGCGTC
>JBGSNJ010000450.1:0-5444 GCA_041739715.1 Aestuariivirga sp. | reverse complement strand
CCGCGCTTCTCCGCTTCGGCACGGCCGGCCGGCCAATTGCCCACAAGCTCGCGGCGTTCGAAGCGGGGCCGGCTCACATAGGGCTTGCTCTGCGCGTACTTGCCGGAGGTTCCCGTCGATGGCGGCGGCGCGAAATACTCCAGCACGCGCAGCTCCTCGCCGGGCATGGCCCAGGCATTGTGCCATGTGTCCTTGCGGAAGAAGACCGACTCGCCCTTGCGCGCGAGCTGAACCTCACCGGTCTCCGGGTTTGCGATGATCATGTTGCCCTGCAGGACATAGAGCACTTCGTCCGCGCCGAAGATGGTCCGGAAGGATTCGGAGTGGCGAAACCCGTCGCCCGCCGGAAAGCCGAAGATCAGCTGATGGATCTTGCCGCTGGAGAGATAGATCCAGTCATTGACAAGTCCTGCCTCGTCGTCGCCCCACAGGTAGCGCGTGACCTTGTCATAGGGGATGAGGGTGGGTTCGCTGAAGGTGGGGCGTGGCGACGATTTGTAGGCCATGATGTCAGACGGGTCCTCGTTCAGGTGAGTGTCAGGGGATTGTGATTGCGGTGGGCCTTGCTGCCGTCCGCACGCGGATGCAACCTCGGAAGCTCGAAGCGGCTGGATACCGGCCTGGGCATGCCGCCGTCGAGCGATGCAAGGGCCTGGTCGATGATGTCGAGTACATGAAGAGCATGGTCGAGGCTGAGGTCGCCGGCTGTCCCCTCGATGATCGAAGCACAGAAATCCCGCACGCCATCGGTCCAGGGCCATGTCGCCTCTTGGTCGAACATCTGCCAGCATCCGGTTTCCGTGGTCCAGAGTTGAAGTCCCTTCGGGTCCCAGTCCTGGCCGACGAACTGCAGCGTTCCGGCGCCGCCGTAGATCTCGATTCCGCTGGCCTGGAACTTGCCAAGCCCGAATCCCGTGGTGACCGCGCCGACGCAGCCGGACGCAAAACGCAGGGAGAGCTGAAGCCCCTGCCCGCGTCCGCCCGGTTCCACGGCACTTGCCAGCGCAAACACGGATGCAACCGGTCCCAGCAATCCCGTCAGGGTCGTCAAGGCATAGACACCGAGATCGCGCAGGGCGCCGGCACCGGGTCGGAAGAACCAGTCCGCCCAGTCCGGACCTTCCCAGCCATAGAGCGCACGGCAACAGAGAGCCTCTCCGATTTCGCTCCGTTCCAGCCGGCGCCGGGCATCGCGAAAGACCGGGCTGAGGGTGGTGAAGGGTGCGGCGCGCAGGATCAGCCCGCGTTCGGCCGCAAGGGCGGTCAGCCCGCGCCCCTCCTCTGCCGACGCCGCAAGTGTCTTCTCCGACAAGACATGCTTTCCCGATGCAAGCGCCAGGCGCACGTGCTCTGCGTGACACTGCATCGGCGTCAGTACGATCACGGCATCGATGTCCTTGCGCGAGAGGAGCGCCGCGATGTCGGTTCCGCATTCCGCGATGCCGAAGATCTCTGCCAGACGGCGGGCCGGGTCTAAGCTGCGGCTGCAGATCGCGGCCAGCTCGACGTCGACACCTTCTTCGCGCAGCCGCCGGAGCTGCCGGACGTAGCTCTCGGCAACGTTCCCGGCGCCGAGCATGGCAAGCCTGAGTGGTGGCATGGTGGCGGCTCCGAAACGGGGCCGCGGGAAAGGGAGTCCCGCGGCCCTCCGATCCGTTACTTCACGCCCTTGAGCCAGACGCCCTCGACGGTATCCTTGTTGGCCGCGATCCATTCGCTGGCCACCTGCTCAACCGGCTTCTTGTCGACTTCCATGGCGAGGATCCACTGATTGACCGTGTCGCCATCGAGGGTCACCTGCTTGAGGAACTGCGAGACCTGGGGCGCACGCTCCGCCAGAGCCTTGGAATGCGCGATGTTCACCCGGGTCGGCGGCTGTCCGCAGGCAATCGAGGATGCCGCTAGCCAGTCATTGCGCTCGGACGGCTGGTAAAACTTGTAGCAGCCCTCGGCATTGTAGCGCTCGCTTCCCTTGGCGCTCTCTGCAGAATAACCGTTGAACTCGGGTTCTTCGAGCTTGGTCAGCTTGTAGGCCGCATGGATCCATTCGGGAGTCCAGTAGTAGAAGGCGATGGGCTTCTTGTTGTCGATGGCATCCTTGAGCTGGGCCAGGAAAACGGCCTGCTCGACAGTGGTGTATTCCATCGTCTTGTCGAAGCCATAGGTCTTGCCGCGCACTTCCGTGTGGTTGGTCGATTCCCAGCCCACCGCACCGGCCCACATTTCGCCCTTGCCGTTGCCGTCGCTGTCGAACAGCTTGGCCACTTCGGGCTTCGCCAGGTCTTCCAGCTTCTTCACCCCATGCTCCTCGACCACATAGGTGGGCACGAAGATGCCCTCGGTTCCGAGATAGGGTGTGGCATTGAGGATGATGGTCTCGCGGCCGCCCGGGAGCACGTAATTCTTCATCTGCTGGGGCAGATGATCGGTCCACATGTCGGCCACGATGTCGACCGAGTTGTCGCCCTTGTCGAGTGCTTCGTAGAGGGCCTCTTGTGCAGCGGCAATGGTGGCCACATCCGCATCGAGATGGGTCTCCATCACCTGCTTCAGCACCTGCTCGATCGCCCGTGCGCCCGGCCAGTCAAGTTCGCCGATGGTCACCGTGGTCTTGGCCTCGGCGGCAATCGCCATCGCCGCGAGAGAAATGGCCGCGAGGCCGGTGTTCCTGAGATACTTCAACATGTCTTCCTCCTTGTGTGGTTGTCGTCCTTATGTCTCCGCCGGTGTTTCATCCCGGCGGCTTTCCGCGCACCATGCGGTCAAGCGCCATGGCGCACAAAACGATGGCAAGGCCGGCAAGGACTCCCTGGCCGGTCTTGAGATGCTGCAGCGAACGGATGACATCGAGGCCCAGGCCGCCGGCACCGATCATGGCGGCGACGACGACCATCGACAGCGACATCATGATGGTCTGGTTGATGCCGAGCCTGATCGATGGCAAGGCGAGGGGAAGCTCGACCTTCATCAGCTTCTGCAATGGCCGTGCCCCGAAGGCATCTGCTGCCTCGCGCACCACGGCCGGAACTTGTTCAATCCCCAGTGCCGTCAGACGCACCATCGAGGGCAAGGCAAAGATCACGGTTGCGATGACGCCTGGCGGCTTGCCGATCGAGAAGAAGGCGACGGCCGGAATCAGGTAGACGAAGGTCGGCAGCGTCTGCATCACGTCGAGTACCGGTTCGAGAAGCCGCTTGGTGCGCGGACTCTTGGCGCAGAGAATGCCGAGCGGCAGGCCGATCGCAACGCAGATCAGAACCGAGGCGGCGACCAGCGCCAGCGTCGACATGCTCTTCTCCCAGAAGCCGAAAAGGCCGAGATAGGCGAGGCAGGCCGACGTGAAAACTGCAGCACGAGGGCCGGAGAGACGCCAGGCGGTCAGGATCGCCGCCGCCGCCGTCAGCGGCCAGGGGGTTGCCACCATGGCCTTTTCGATGACGTTCAGGATGGTGCGGAGGATCAGCGTGAAGACATCGAAGAAGCCGACCCACTTCTGCTTCATCCAGGTGACGGCATTGTCGATGGCAAGGGCCGCGGCATTGTCGAGACCCGGGGGAGCGGGAAAGCTTGTGAACCATTCAGGCAGGGCCGGCGCGAGCAGCCACCAGGCGGCGGCCAAGGCGAGAACCAGGGCCATGAGCCAACTGAAATGGGCCGACAGCTTTCCGGGATCAGCCTTGCGCATGCTGACCTCGTCCCGCCAGTGCCGAAAGCATGTCCGGAATGCGCAGCATGCCGATGATCTGTCCCGAAGAATCGCGCACCGGAAGGTCCCGCTTCTCGCGCGCCGCGAGGCGTGCCGCTTCGGCCAGCACGGTGTCCGCTTCGACGCCCTGCGCCTTGGCGGAGGTTTTCCGCTCGCCCGGCTTGAGCTTCGACATCACGTGCCTCGCACTCAGCGTGTCGCGCGAGGAGACATCGTGAACGAAGGCGGCGACATGTGCATCCGCCGGCGCGAGAATGATCTCATGCGGTGCGCCGATCTGCAGAATCCGCCCGTCGCGCATGATGGCGATGCGGCTGCCGATGCGCATCGCCTCGTCGAGATCGTGGGTGATGAACACGGCCGTCTTGTTCATGGTCCGGCACAGGCCGACGAACTGGTCCTGCAGCTGCCGGCGGATCAGCGGGTCGAGTGCACCGAAGGGTTCGTCCATCAGCAGGATGTCGGGATCGCCGGCCAGCGCCCGCGCCAGGCCGACGCGCTGTTGCATGCCACCCGAAAGCTCCGTGATGCCCGCATCCGCCCAGGCCTCGAGCTGAACGGCTTTCAGCATCGCCCGCGCCCGGTCCAGCCTCTCGGGCTGCGGCACGTCGCGCAGCTCCAGGCCAAAGGCGACATTGTCGACCACGCTCCTGTGCGGCAGAAGCGCAAAGTTCTGGAAAACCATGCCGATCTTCCGGGCGCGCAGGTCGCGCAGCGCAGCGGCGGAAAGCGCCGCGATATTGATGCCGCCGACCAGCACCTCTCCCGCGGTGGGCGCCACCAGACCGTTGATGTGGCGCAGCAGGGTGGACTTGCCACTGCCGGACAGGCCCATGATGCAGAAGATCTCGCCCGGCGCGATGCTGAAACTCGCATCGGCAACCGCCACAACGCAGCCCAGGCGCTCCTGGATGTCGCCCTTGCTGCCGCCGTCGCGCCGGAGTCGCTCGAACTCGGACTCCGCGATCGAGCCAAAGACCTTCCAGACGTGGCGCAACTCGATCGCGGACTCTGCCATCACCACAACCCTCCGAGCGCGACAGTGACGGCTTCGCCATTGATCCCGGCGGCTGCGTCGCTGGCGAGGAACGATATGGTCTGCGCCACTTCGTCGGCGGTCAGCACGCGACCGCGCGGATAGCCGGCATCGCGCAGGCGCCAGATTTCCTCGGCGCTGACACCCTTCTGCTCCGCCTCCCATCGCGCATCATCCTCCGCCATGGCTGTCCTTACCCAACCCGGACAAACGGCGTTGGCCGTTGCGCCATGAAGGCCGACGTCGAAGGCCACCGAGCGCATCAGCCCGATGAGCCCGTGCTTGGAGGCGCAATAGGCCGACATGGAAGGCGCGCCCACCTGTCCCGCTGTCGAACTTACATAGACGATCCGTCCCCATCTTGCGGCGGCGATGAGCGGGGCGATGGCCCGCGTCATGAGGAAGGGTGAATCCAGGTTCACTGCCATGGTGGCGCGCCAGGCCTCGAAGCTCTGGGACGCAATCGGTCTGTCGGTAAAGCCCGGAAGGCCAGCTGCGCAGACCAGGATGGTTGCCGCGCCGAGGCGCGTTGCCGCATCGAAGACAAGGTCGGTCGAACCAGGATCTGCGAGATCGGCGATCTGCGGCACGATTCCATCCTCGAGGGCGGCGAGTTCCTCAAGCCTGGCGCGGTTGCGTCCGACGGCAACGACCCGGGCACCGCGCCGCGCCAGCAGCATGGCCACGCTTCGGCCGATGCCG
>JBGSNJ010000444.1:0-3492 GCA_041739715.1 Aestuariivirga sp. | reverse complement strand
GCAGGCCCGAAACCGGACCCGAATCGGGCAATGCCGGATCGACCTCCTGCTGCAGGACGGGCGGCACTGCATCGGTCGACTGGGCAGCCGCCGGCACGACGCCTATGACGCCACTTGCCGCCAGAACCCATGCGATCGTCGGGCGGAACACCATTCGCCTTGCCACTCCAGGACCTGGAGCCAGCTAACGGCAACATGGTTAATGGCACGTTGACGGACTGTGCCGCCACGCGACCGCGCGCCGGTCAGGCGCGTTCGACGATCAGGCGCATGCCGTCGATCGCGGTGACCTGCACATGGGCGCCCTTGGGAGAATCGGGGCCGGCAATGTCCCAGACCGTGTCTTCGATGGTCAGCCGGCCGCGGCCATCCTTGATGGGTTCGGCCAGCGTGTAGCGGCGGCCGACAAAACCCTGCAGCCGCTGGTTCAGATGAGGCTGATCGCTGGAACGGGCCTGGCTGCGCGCGTTCACCATGCGACCGACATAGACGCTCAACACGGACAGGGCGGCAAACAGAAGAAACTGCCATTGCCATGTCAGGTCGAAGGCCACGTTGACCAGGGCCACGCCGGCGGCAGCGATGCCCAGCCAGATCAGGAACACGCCCGGCGCGAAGAGCTCGAGGATCAGCAGGACTCCCGCGAGCACCCACCAGAGCCAGGGGCCCAGATGCTGAATGACGTTCGTCATGGCGCCCGCCCCGTCATTGCGGCTTGGCCGGAACGCCGGGCACGCCGGTCCGGCGCGATGGCGTCTTGCTGGGGTCTCCGCCGAAGGCCTCGCGGGCGATCTCGGCAATGCCGCCGATCGATCCGATCACCGAAGCGGCCTCGACGGGCAGCATCAGAACCTTCTGGTTGGGCGAGGTGGCAAGCGCCTCGAGCGCCTTGATGTAATTGTTGGCCACGAAATAGTTGATCGCCTGGACGTCTCCGGTGGCAATGGCGTTGCTCACCATTTCGGTGGCCTTGGCTTCGGCCTCGGCAGAGCGCTCGCGCGCCTCGGCATCGCGGAAGGCGGCTTCGCGGCGGCCTTCGGCCTCGAGAACCACCGACTGCTTTTCGCCCTCGGCACGTAGGATCGCGGCCTGACGCAGGCCTTCGGCCTCGAGAATGGCGGCGCGCTTGTCGCGCTCGGCCTTCATCTGGCGCGCCATGGATTCCACCAGATCGCGCGGCGGCGAGATATCCTTGATCTCGATGCGGTTCATCTTCACGCCCCAGGGCTGGACCGCCTGATCGACGACCGACAGCAGGCTGCGGTTGATGTCGTCGCGCTGCGACAGGAGATTGTCGAGATCCATGGATCCCATCACCGTACGGATGTTGGTCATCACGAGATTGATGATGGCGTTGTTCAGGTCATGCACCTCATAGGCCGCCCGGGGCGCGTCCATGATCTGGTAGAAGGCGATGCCGTCGACCTTCACCATTGCGTTGTCGCGGGTGATCACCTCCTGCGACGGGATGTCGAGGAACTGCTCCATCATGTTCTGCTTGGCGCCGATGCGATCGATGAAGGGCACGATGAGGCCCAGTCCGGGCTGCAGCGTCCGGACATAGCGGCCGAAGCGTTCGACCGTGTACTCAAAACCCTGAGGTACCATCCGGATGGCGCGCAGCAGGTAGAAGACCACCACCGCCACCACCACCAGCACGAAGACGCTGAGACCTTCGAACATCACTGATTCCTCCGCCTGAACCCGCCCATAAATGGCCCTGCGGACAGGGTTTCGCAAGTCTCCGTCAGAGCCAGCCCAGCAGCTCGCGGCGGACGATGGTTTCCATCATGTCGACGGATTCGGGAGAATCGTTCAGACAGGGGACCGCCGAGAAGTTCTCGCCCCCGTTCTCGTTGAAGGTCTCGCCCAGGCCGATGGCCACTTCCTCCAGCGTTTCGACACAGTCGGAGGCAAAGCCCGGCATGATCATCACGAGGTTCTTCACCCCCTTGCCCGGCAGGCCCTCGACCGTCTGCTGGGCATAGGGCTGAAGCCACTCCGCCTTGCCGAAGCGCGACTGGAAGACCACCTGCAGCCTGTCCCTGGGCAGGCCCATCCTGGCCGCCAGAAGCCGCGCCGTCTTCATGCAGTGGCAATGATAGGGATCGCCGTCCATGAAGTAGTCCTGCGGCAGGCCGTGGAACGAGGCGAGGATGAGGTCAGGCGTCCAGCTCAGGCCCTTCAGGTGACGGTCCAGCGATATCGCCAGGGCCTCGATATGGGCCGGATCGTCGAAGTAAGGCGGCACGGTGCGGATCGCCGGCTGCCAGCGCATGTCCTTCAGGGCGTCATAGGCCTTGTCGAGGGCGGTGGCCGTGGTGGTTGCGCTGTACTGCGGATAGAGCGGAAAGAGCAGGATGCGGTCGCAACCCTGTTCCTTCAGCGCCTTGATCCGCTCGCCGGTCGGCGGCAGGCCGTAGCGCATGCCCCAGTCGACGATCACCCGGGGGCTGTCGCCCAGTTTTGCCGCAAGTTTCCCGGCCTGGCTGCGGGTGATGGTCTTGAGCGGCGACTCATCGCGTTCCTTGTTCCAGATCTGCTCATAGGCATGGCCGCTCTTCCGGGGCCGGGTGGTGAGAATGATGCCGTTGAGGATGAGCCACCAGACCGCGCGATTGACCTCGATGACCCGCCGGTCCGACAGGAATTCCTTCAGATAGCGGCGCATCGGCCAATAGGAGGTGGCCTCGGGCGTGCCGAGGTTGATCAGGAGAACGCCGATTTTCCCGACCGTCACCGGAGGATGCCCGGGCGGGAGCGGGCCAAGCGCAGGAACAGCTGTCATCGGGTGTTGTTACCGCCGGGAATTGGGGAAGGCTAGAGCCTGTGATAACGTCCCGCAGCGGCGGGAGGATCATCCGCCAGCATTGCCAGCGGCCGCGTCCTGCGGCAAGGAAAGGCCATGACGGCACGACGGACAGTTCCGGCCTTCATGGGGGCCCGGAAATCGAAGACGCCACAAGGCTTCACCGCCGCACTCTTCGGCGCGCCCCATGGCACGCCCTATCCCGGCATCGACAATCGCATCCACCAGGCGGCACCGGACGCCTTCCGGCTGGCCCTGAAGGAAGATGCCCTGTGGCTGGACCACTGGGATTTCGACATTGGTGGAACCCTGCTCGGCAGGGGCATCAGCGTGGCCGATCTCGGCAACCTCGCCACCACGCCGAAGCAGGGGGCAAAGAACCGCAAGCTCATCGAGGCCTGCACCCGCCGCATTCTCGATGCAGGCGCCATTCCCGTCATGTTCGGCGGAGATGACTCCGTGCCGATCCCCTTCATCCAGGCCTATTCGGGCCAGTCGCCCATCGTGATCCTGCAGATCGACGCCCATATCGACTGGCGCGAGGAAAGATACGGCGAGCGCATGGGCTTCTCGTCCACCATGCGGCGCGCGTCCGAGCAGGAACACGTCTGGCGCATCGTCCAGGCCGGCATGCGCGGCATCGGCAGCGCACGTGAGGGCGAGGTGCGCGATGCCGAAGCCTG
>JBGSNJ010000406.1:0-1727 GCA_041739715.1 Aestuariivirga sp. | reverse complement strand
CTCCACAAGCACGTCATCGACGGCGCGCGTGTGTTCTTCGTGATTTCCCTCTTTGCGCATCTGCTTGCGTATATCTACTCGCCCTGGCTGCACTAGAGGAGTCCTGACATGAACCAAGGAAGAATCTGGTGCGTGGTCAATCCCACAGTGGGCTTGCCACTCTTCATCGGCGGCGTCGCAGTGACGTCCCTGGTGGTGCATGCATCGGTGATGAGCCACACGACCTGGATGTCCAACTACTGGCAGGGCGCCGCTGCGAAGACCGCATCGGTTGAAACCATGGCCCCGGTGGCATCCAACGTGTCGAAGACGGACGATGGCTATGTCATCACCGTCACCGTGTCTCCCGACGTCAAGGCCAAGGTGGCCGTGGCCGAGGAAGCCGGATCGCAGCAGCTCGCGGCAACCGCCGCGGACTAAAGCTACCGAAGCGGCCTGCAATAGCGGCGCATTCTCAACGCCGCTACTGCAGGCCAAACCGGCGCCGGAGCGCCAAGCGCCGTACCTCGCCGGAATGTCATGGATTGCTTGATCGAGATTGAGCCATGAATCGCATCAGCCAGAGCGTGATGAGAGCCTGGATCGGTCTCGGCTCCCGTTTCCTGCCCTTTGCCGATGCCGCGACACCGGACCTGCCGCTGCCGCGGCTTCTGCGGCTCTCGCTGTTTCAGGTTTCGGTTGGCATGTCGCTGGTGCTGCTGGTCGGCACGCTCAACCGCGTCATGATCGTCGAACTTGGGGTACCGGCCTCTCTCGTGGCGATCATGCTGGCAATCCCGCTGATCTTTGCGCCCTTCCGGGCACTCATCGGCTTTAAATCGGACAATCACCGCTCGGAACTGGGCTGGAAGCGCGTGCCCTATATCTACAAGGGCACCATGATCCAGTTCGGCGGCCTTGCCATCATGCCCTTCGCGCTGCTCGTTCTCTCTGGCAGCGGCAATGCCGCTCATGTTCCCACCTGGATCGGCCAGGTCTCGGCCGGCATTGCCTTTCTGCTTGTCGGCGCGGGCATACACATCACCCAGACCGCTGGCCTCGCCCTCGCCACCGATCTCGCTCCCGTCGAGTCGCAGCCGAAGGTGGTGGGGCTCATGTATGTCATGATGCTGCTGGGCTCGATCGCCAGCGCCCTGATCTTTGGCGCGGCACTTGCCGATTTCACGCCCGGCCGGCTGATCCAGGTGATCCAGGCTTCGGCCGTCGCCACCCTTGTGCTCAATGGCATCGCCGTCTGGAAACAGGAAGCGCGCGGCCGGTCCCAGGCCCGGCGCGGCGGGCAACCGGATCCGAGCTTCCGCGATTCCTGGAACTGTTTCATCGCCAGTGGACAGGCCATCCGGCGGCTGACGGCCGTTGGCCTCGGCACACTCGCCTTCAGCATGCAGGATGTGATGCTTGAACCCTATGGCGGCCAGATCCTCGGATTGACCGTGTCGGATACGACAAAGCTGACGGCCGCGATGGCCGGGGGCGGACTGGTCGGGTTCGGCCTCGCCTCCCACGTGCTCGGCCGCGGCGCCGATCCGTTCCGCATGGCCTGCTACGGCGCCCTCGTTGGCGTTCCCGCCTTCATCATGGTGATCGCGGCCGCACCCCTGGGGTCTGTCCTTCTCTTTGGACTGGGCACCCTCCTCGTCGGATTCGGCGCAGGGCTGTTCGGCCACGGCACGCTGACCGCAACGATGAACTTTGCGCCGCCCGACCAGCGGGGCCTGGCGCTCGGT
>JBGSNJ010000387.1:0-18679 GCA_041739715.1 Aestuariivirga sp. | reverse complement strand
GAGCTTCGCGCCGCCGAAGCAGACGTTGGTGACGCGCCGCGCCGGCATCGGGACGATGCGGTCGATCCGGCCCTTCGGATCGATGCGGAGCACGCAGGCGCCCTCCCAGCGCGCGCTCCACAGGAAGCCCTCGGCATCGACGGTGGCACCATCGGGATAGCCGTGGTCCCTGCTGTCGTTGAACACGCGGCGGTTGGAGATGGTCCCCGCGGCGAGGTCGAAGTCATAGGCCCAGATCACCTGGTTACGCGAGTCGGTGAAGTAGAAGATGCGATTGTCGGGCGACCAGCAGGGGCCGTTGGAGACGCCGATGTTGCGTTCCATGATCGTGGCCGTGCCGTCGGCGTCGACGCGGTAGAGCAGGCCCGTGTCGGCGGTGATCGGCAGGTCGGCACCGAGGTCGCCCACATTGTTCATCATTGTGCCGAACCAGAACCGGCCCATGGCATCGCAGGCCCCGTCATTGCCGCGATTCCCGGGAAGGTCCGTGCCGATGCGGGTGCGTGGGGACAGCGCGCCGGTTGCGGGATCGAAAACGTTCAGGCCGCGGTGCGACCCCACCAGGATGGTGCCATCCTTCCGCATGGCCATGGCGGTGACCATTTCGGAGAACTGCCAGCTGCGATGTGCGCCGCTGGCCACATGCAAGCGGTGGATGGTGGAGGGCACGATGAGGTCGAGCCACCACAGGCACTGCGTGGCGGCGTCCCAGAAACAGCCCTCGCCGAGCTTGTCCTTGCAATCCACGAGGCAGGTCACGGGGATTTCGGTGATCGTCATGTCTTTGCATCCAGGGGCCAGGTGTCGGAGATCTTGTAGCCATCGGGCCAGGGATCGGAGGGGTCGAGCATGAGAGTCGACTGCCCGGTGATCCAGGCCCGGCCCGTGATGGTGGGAATGATGGCGGCGTGGTTGCCGACCGTGGTGCGGTCAATGATCCCGCCGATGAAACGGCTCTCGATGATGGAGCGGCCGATGTAGCAGTCGCCGGCCTGCATCAGGCCCTTCGCATGGAGCACCGCCATGAGCGCCGAGCAGCCCGTTCCGGTGGGGGAGCGGTCGATCTTGCCGGGTTTCACCACGCAGGCATTGCGGCTCGACAGGCAACCGTCGACCCGTTCGAGCTCGCCGGTGAGGAAGGCGAAGGAGAAATGCGTCCATTCCGGCAGGTCGGGATGGACGAAGCCAAGCTGGGCGTTGGCGGACTTCACGATCTTCCGCCCCGTAATGGCGAGATCGCGAGCCTCGTCGGGGCGGATGTCGAAGCCCAGCGACCTGGCACTGGCCATCACGAAGCTGTCGCCCCCGAAGGCGGTGTCGACCATGATCGTGCCAAGGCCCTCGACCTCGAGCGGAACCGCGATCCGGTCGGCGAAGGCCGGCACATTGCGCAGGGTGATCGACTGCGCCTTGCCGTTCCGGCATTGCGCCACGATTTCGACCAGGCCAGCCGGCGCCTCCAGCACCAGCCGGGTCTCGGGCTCGGTCATGGGCAGGATGCCGGTGTCGAGCAGGACCGTCGCCACGCAGATGCAGTTGGAGCCCGACATGGGCGGGGTGTCCTCGGGCTCCATGATGATGAAGCCCATGGCGGCGCGGGGGTCCTTTGGCGGCACCAGCAGGTTCACATGGCGGAAGACCCCGCCGCGGGGCTCGTTCAGCACGAAGGCACGGAGCCCACCGTCGCGGGCGATGAAGCGCGACTGCTCCCAGATGGTGGTTCCCGGCGGCGGGGCCACGCCCCCCACGATCACGTCGCCCACTTCGCCTTCGGCATGGCAGCCGACGATCTGAATGGCCCTGGCGCTTTGCATCGAATCCCCTCCGCCCGGGAAATCTAGACGATTTTTTTGGCAGGCGGGGCTTGAACTTGCCACATTTGCGCCTACATCGGCCCGGTGGCGCCGGGCCCCTCTGGCGAGGCCTTCTCGCGATGTCGGAGCCGCAAAAGTTCAACAATATCAAAGGTGGTCCGGCATGGAATTGATCCAAACGGCATTGTTTTCGGATTTTCTCGGCACGCCGGCCTTCTTCTGGATGGCCTTCATCACCATCGTGGTGGGCCTGCTGGTCTTCGACCTGGGCTTCCTCCACAAGGGCCAGAAGGAGATCGAGGCGAAGGAGAGCTTCATCCTCTATGCCGGCTATGTGGCCATTGCCTTCGCCTTCGGTGCCTGGGTCTGGTGGGCGCGGGGTGCCCAGTCGGGCCTCGAATTCTTCACCGGCTACCTGATCGAACAGTCGCTGGCGATGGACAACATCTTCGTCATCGCCACGGTATTCACCTTTCTCGGCATTCCCCGCATCTATCAGCACCGGGTGCTGTTCTGGGGCATTCTCGGGGTGATCGTGTTCCGCGCCATCCTGATCGGCCTGGGCGCCGCGCTGGTCATGTCCTTCTCCTGGATTCTCTTCGTCTTCGGTGCCTTCCTGGTCTTCACCGGCCTCAAGATGTTCAAGACATCCAGCGAGAAGCCCAGCGTCGAGGACAATCTGATCCTGCGGTTGATCAAGAAGAACTTCAGGGTCACCGACACGCTGCATGGCGAGAAGTTCACGGTGAAGCTTCCGGATCCCAAGACCGGCAAGGTGGTGACCTTCATCACCCCACTGCTGGTGGCGCTGATCATGGTGGAGTTCGTCGATCTCATCTTCGCCGTCGATTCGGTTCCCGCCATCTTCGCGGTCACCCAGGATCCCTTCATCGTCTACACCTCGAACATCTTTGCCATCCTCGGCCTGCGCGCGCTGTACTTCGCCCTGGCCGCTGCCATCCACCGCTTCAAGTACCTGCAGTACTCGCTGGCGTTGATCCTTGTGCTGGTCGGCATCAAGATCTTCCTGGTGCCGCTGGGCATCAAGATCGACACGGCACTGTCGCTCTTCGTGACCGTGTCGGTTCTGGCCTCTGGCATCTTCTACTCGCTGTGGAAGACCCGGAACGACAAGCCGGAACCCTTGCCTGAGCCCCTCAAGGCCGAAAGCTGACCCCTCTTGCCTCCCTGATAGGATGCGCTATCAGGGAGGCGTCCCAGCGGGGGTCCGCAATGAAGAAGCTCGAACATCTCATCGAATCCATCATTCTGGCCTCGCGCTGGCTTCTGGTGGTCTTCTATCTCGGACTCGGACTTGCGCTTGCGCTCTACGCCGTGTCCTTCGCCTTCAAAGTCTGGGACTTCGCCGAAAAGGTGGCCTATCTGGGCGAGACCGATACGATCCTGAAAATGCTGTCGCTGATCGATGCCGCGCTGGTGGCCAGCCTGCTGGTGATGGTGATCATCTCGGGCTACGAGAATTTCGTCAGCCGCTTCGACAATGCCGAGGGCGAGCTGTCGTGGCTCGGCAAGATCGACGCCGGGTCTCTCAAGATCAAGGTGGCCTCCACCATCGTGGCCATTTCCTCCATTCACCTTTTGCAGGTCTTCTTGAACGCCCAGCAGTACACTGATGACAAGCTCATGTGGTTCACCATCATCCACATCACCTTCGTCATTTCGGCGCTCTTCCTGGCCTATATCGACAAGGTCATGGCGGATACGAAGAAGTCCAAAGGCGGCGACTGACGGTGCTCAGCTCCGGAAGAACAGGAGCGACAGCAGCACGAAGAGCGGCAGCAATATGGTGCATGACCAGAGCAAGTAGCCGAAGAAACTCGGCATGCGGACGCCGGCGTCGCGGGCGATGGCATAGACCATGAAGTTCGGGGCGTTGCCGATATAGGTGTTGGCGCCCATGAAGACGGCACCCAGCGAAATGGCGGCAAGCGTCGCCGCACCCTGGGTCATGAGGAACTGCGGGTCGCCGCCGGCCAGTTCGAAGAACACGATATAGGTCGGGGCATTGTCGAGGAAGGACGAGAGGCCGCCCGTCGCCCAGAAATAGGCGAGATTGTCGGCGGTGCCGTCCGGCCTCGCGACGAGATCAACCAGGGGCGCAAAGGCGCCCTCGCTTCCCGCACGCAGCATGGCCAGAACCGGAATGATGGTGATGAAGATGCCGGCGAAGAGCTCGGCCACTTCCTTGATCGGCTCCCAGCTGAAGTTGTTCTCCGCCCGGCTGCCACGCGGCGAATAGCCGATCGACAGCACGGCGATGACGATGAACGCAAGATCCCGCACCAGATTGGCGAAGGCAATGGGCGTGCCGAACAGGCTGAAACCGCCAAGATCGATGCTGCTTGAGAAGAGAATGGCAGCAATGATTGCCGGGATCAGGAGGAAATTGATTCCGCCCGCCACGGAGAGATCGCGGTCGGGGGTCGGGTCAGGCCGCAGCTCGCCGGCACGCGCGCCGATCCAGCTGTCGAACAGAAAGAAAGTGGCCAGCAATGCGGCAACCAGAAAGGCGGTTGGCAGAAACAGGTGGAAGGTGGGCCAGAAGAAGTCGACCCCGCGAAGGAAACCGAGAAAGAGCGGCGGGTCGCCCAGCGGTGTCAGGGCCCCACCGGCATTGGCGACCAGGAAGATGAAGAAGACCACGACATGCGCATTGCTCTTGCGGTGATCGTTGGCGCGGATTACCGGCCGGATCATGATCATGGCTGCGCCGGTCGTTCCGATGACGCTGGCCATCAGCGTGCCGATGGCCAGCAGCACCGTGTTGGTGAGCGGGGTACCGTGCAGGTTCCCTCGGATGACGATGCCACCGGCCACGGTGAAGAGGGCGAGCAGCAGGAGGATGAAAGGGATGTACTCGAGCAGAGCCGTATGAGCGACGGCATGCAGGGTGGTTCCGGCGCCTGCGAAAATCGCCATCGGGATGACCGCCAGCAGGGCCCAGAAGGCCGAGATCTTGCCCCGATGGTCTTCCCAGAAGTGCGGAACAAGCAATGGGCCGAGGGCGATCGACAGCAGCATGCCGACGAAGGGCAGCGACCATGCGAGGCCCAGGCTGCGGCCATCGGGCCCCTCAGCCGCCATTGCTGGCCCAGCGAGCGAGGCCAGCGCGAGAATTGCCGCAAGGCTGCGGAGGGCGGGGAGAAAGGTCAGTCCTGTCATCATGTTCGGAGCCACTTGTGCCGACTTGGCCCTGCGACTGCAAGTTAGACGATCAGCGGAGAAGACCGCCTGCTGCCAGGATCGGTTCGGGGCTGATCGCCTGGTGACCCGCGAAGGGCCGGTCATGGGCCAGGATCACGAAGAGCGGAATGGAAATGGCGAAGGTGATCAGCACCAGTGCGGCGGCCCGCGAGGCTGGCCAGCGCCCGTGAAAGGCCGCAATCACGACGAGGAGGAGTATCGCCAGGAGGCTCACCATGATCCATTGGCCGTCGGAAACGGTTTCCCTGGCTGCGGTCAGGCGGTGCTCGCGGGCCTGCACCATTGCATCCACCGCAGTGAGCAGGCGCTGCTGCAGCATGCGGTTCTGTTCGTTCTCCGAAAGCCCGGAGATGATCGCAGCGTAAAGCGCTGCGATGTCGCGGTTGGCCGGCTTGTCGCTCTCGCTGTCCGACATGTTGGACCACTCCCGCTCAACCGCCCTTGCGTAGTCGCGGATGAGGTTCTGGACCGTATCGCGAGATGGTGCGCTCAGCGCCTGCGCGTAGGCGCTCACCCGCCTGATGCTCAGGGCTTCGTCATTCACGATTTCATGGGCACGGTCCTCGGTGGCCCATACAGCGCTGGCAAGAAAGGCCACCGACAGCGCGAAGAAGGTGCCCGCGAGATTCTGCAGGATCGGCGACAGGTCACCGATCCGGATGCTCAGCCGTTGCAGTGTCGGCAGGAAAAAGATCAGATGCAGCGCCAGGGCCACGGCCCCGGTCACAGCCAGCACGAAGAGGAAACTGCTGCCCAGAGACCATTGGAAAATGACGTCCGGCAGCATGTTTCCGTTCTCCTAGACCGTCCGCAGATACCACTCGAAGTCGCGCGTCGTGGGTTCCGCATAGAAACGATCGGCCTCGACTTCCTTCAAGGTACAGTAAGTATCGACAAAGTCCTTGCCGAAATACTCCTTGAGGATCGAGGCCCGCCAGAACGCGTCGATGGCGTCGAACCAGTTGCCTGGAATATACTTGGCCCGCTTCTCGTAACCGTTGCCCGTCACGGGATTGCCGGGATCTGCCTTCTCGGTGATGCCGTGATGCATGCCGGCGAGGATGGCTGCCATCACAAGATATGGATTGGCGTCCGCCCCGCTGGGCCGATGCTCGATGTGGCAGGCATTGGCGGCGCCTGCGGGGATGCGCAGGCTCACCGTGCGGTTGTTGATGCCCCAGCTGGCCGAGACCGGCGCGTAGGAATTGCGGCGGAAGCGGCGGTAGGAATTGGCATTGGGCGCGAAGATCAGCATGGATTCCGCCATGGCCGCCTTGAGCCCGCCGATGGCCTGCATCAGCAGCGCGTTCTTCTGCGGGTCCTCGGCGGCGAAGAGGTTGTGGCCCTGGTCGTCGCCGAGGCTTACATGCACATGCATGCCGGAACCGGTCCATTCGGCATAGGGCTTGGCCATGAAGGTGGCGGCAAGCCCGTGCTTCTCGGCACAGGCCTTGATCAGCCGCTTCAGCATGATGGCCTCGTCGCAGGCCTTCAGAACGTCGGCGCGGTGGCGCAGCACGATCTCCATCTGGCCCGGCGAATACTCCGAGATCAGTGTCTTGGCCGGAAGGCCCTGCGCCTCGCAGAAGGCATAGAGATCCTTGAAGAAGGGCGCGAAGTCGTCGAGGTCCTGCAGGTAGTAGGCCTGGTAATGCTGCGGCTTGAACTCGTTGATGAGGGATTTCGGCGCCGTGGGCCGGCCGGCGAGCGCGGCCTCGCGGTCCATCAGGTAGAACTCAAGCTCGACCGCGCCCACCGGCGTCATGTTGAGCTCGCTCTTGAAGCGGGTGACGATCTTCTCCAGCACGCTGCGCGGGTCGAAGTAGTGGGGCGTACCGTCGAGATCGCAGATCGAGGCAATGTATTGAGCCGAAGGTTCTGCCGCCCAGGGAATGCGCTGCAGGCTGCCGGGCACCGGCCACATCAGCATGTCGCGGTCACCCTCGTCGAAGACGAGACCGGTCTCCGGCACGTCCTGGCCCGTCACGTCGAGGACGAGCGCCGAGATCGGCATGAAGCGGCCATCCTTCCAGGCGGGGATTACCTCGTCGCGGCGCAGGATCTTGCCGCGGGCGACGCCGCAGATATCGGTCCAGACGACGTGGACGCTCTGGATGTCGGGATTGGCGTCAAGAAAGGCCTGGGCTTCGGCCTGCCGGCGGGGGAATACGAGAGTCATCTTTGTCTCCGGGTCAGCTCATCAGTTCCGTCACGCAGGCATCGAGTCCCTCGACAAGCCGGTTGACGTGCGCCCCGGTGGTCGCGGGGCAGATGAGCATCATGTTGTGGAAGGGCGTAACGATCACGCCGCGGTTGAGAAGATAGTGATGCAGCGCCACGTCGATCGGGCGGTGGATCATCTGCGCGGCCTCGCCGCCGTTGCGCGGTGGTTTCGGCGTGCACATGAATTCCACGCGAGCCCCGACACGGACGACGTGCCACGGCAGGGAATGTTTGATGATGACATCCGCGATTCCCTTCTCGAGCTTCTTCGCAAGCGCGATGAGGGGCGCGAAAGCCTCCTGTGTGAAGTAGGTCTCGAGCACGGCGCGCATGAGCGCGAGCTGGATCTTCGACCCCGCGAGCGTGGTGCCGATGCCGGAATGGCCGGGTGTGCGGGTCTCGAGAAACGCCGCAATGCGGTCGGCTACAGGCCGGGAGAAGCCATAGACGGCAGCGGGAATGCCGCCGGCAATGGGTTTGCCCAGCACGAGCCCGTCGGGATCGAGGCCGTATTCGCCCGTGTAGCCGCCGGGACCGGACGACATGCAATGCGTCTCATCGATGATCAGCAGTGTGCCGGTCCGCCTGGTGATCTCGCGCAGGGCCGCGTGATAGCCGTCGTCGGCCAGCACCATGCCGACATTGGTCATGATCGGTTCGGCCAGCACGCAGGCGACATCGCCCGGCGCGAGCGCGGCTTCGAGCGCGGGGATGTCGTTAAACTCCACCACCTTGGTGAACTGCGTCAGGTCGCGTACCTCGCCGATCAGGGCAGGATCGGCATGCGGCGTGCCGCCGTCGATGGTGACATAGGTGTCGTCCACCGCGCCGTGATAGCAATGATTGAAGACGAGGATCTTGTTGCGGCCGGTGATGGCGCGGCACCACTTGATGACGGCGCGGTTGGCGTCAGACGCCGTGGCGGTCACCTGCCAGCAGGGCAAGCCGAAGCGGTCCTGCAGCAGTTTTCCGACGGCGGCCGCATCGGTCGAAGGCATCATGGTGGTGAAGCCATTGGCGCCTTCGCGCTGCAGGGCCTCCACCACCGGCTTGGGCGAATGGCCGAACATGGCGCCAGTGTCGCCCAGGCAGAAGTCGATGTAGTTGTTGCCGTCGGCGTCGGTGACGTCGACGCCCTGCGCCTTTGCCACGAAGAGCGGGAAGGGCATGCCCCAGTCAACCATCCAGTGCATCGGCACGCCGCGCAGCCAGGTCTTCGCCGTGTCTTCCGCGAGCTGTTTCGATACCGGATTGCGCTGGACGAAAAGGGCCTTCTCGCGGGCCAGCATGGCATCGATGGCGTCGGCGGAAATGGTGCGCGGCATGATATCCTTGAAGACAGTTGCGACGGCCTGTCTCCTAGCACGCCGGGAGGGGGGCTTCACAACCCCCATGGATTTGACCGCGGGAATCTGATTAACCCGGCCGGCTGTCTTCGAGGAGCCCGGCCCATGTCCCGCACCGTCTTTGTGAGTGGCGATTATCTTCCTGAATCGGAAGGAAAAATCCCGATCTTCGACCGGGGCTTCCTGTTCGCCGACGGGGTTTACGAGGTGACCGCGGTGGTGAACGGCAAGCTGGTGGATTACGGGCCGCACATGGAGCGGCTGGACCGTTCGCTGCGCGAGCTGCGCATGGCCTGGCCCTGCAGCAAGGACGAACTGAAGGCCATGCATGTGGAGATGGTGAAGCGTAACGCGTTGACGGAAGGCATCATCTACATGCAGGTCACGCGCGGCGCAGCCGACCGCGACTTCAAGTTTCCGAGGGAATCGAAATCCACGCTCATCGCATTCACCCAGGCGATGAAGCTGGTCGACAATCCCAATGCCGTGACGGGCGTGAAGGTTGTGACGACGCCCGACATCCGCTGGGCGCGGCGTGACATCAAGACGATCATGCTGCTGGCGCCGGTGCTCGGTAAGCAGGAAGCCCACGAGAAGGGCGCGCATGAGGCCTGGATGGTGGAAGGCGGCGTCGTCACCGAAGGCACATCGTCCAACGCCTATATCGTGAAGGACGGCAAGGTGATCACCCGCGGCCTGTCCAATTCCATCCTTGCCGGCTGCACGCGGCGCGCGCTGTTCCGGCTCGCGCAGGACCATGGCATCGTGATCGAGGAACGCTGCTTCACGCCGGACGAAGCCTATGCGGCGGACGAGGCCTTCCTCACCAGCGCCTCGCAATTCGTCATGCCCATCGTGGAGATCGACGGCCGGCGCATCGGCGGCGGCCAGCCCGGCCCGGTGGTGCGCAAGCTGCGGGAGCTCTTCCTGCAGGAGGCGGCTACCTCTGGCTGACCGCCCAGTCGGGATTGATCCAGGGTTCCTGGTTCGAGGGCGGCAGCGGATCGTGGCCGAGGATGTGGTCGGACGCCTTCTCACCGATCATCAGCGTGGGCGCATTGAGATTGCCGTTGGTGACCTGCGGCATGATGGAGGAGTCGGCGACCCGCAGGTTCGCGATGCCGATCACGCGGCATTCGGCGTCCACCACCGCCATGGGATCCTGCGGCGAACCCATCTTGCAGGTGCCGCAGGGGTGATAGGCGCTCTCGCAGTGTTCGCGGATGAAGGCGTCGATCTGATCGTCCGTCTTGACGTCCTTGCCCGGCTGGATCTCGGCGCCGGCGTAGCGCTCCATCGCGGGCTGGGCCATGATCTCGCGGGTGAGCCTGATGCAGCTGCGCCACTCGACGAGATCGTCGGGATGGGAGAGATAGTTGAAAAGGATCCGCGGACTCTCGTGCGGGTTCTTGCTCCGGATGCGAACGAAACCGCGCGACTTCGAGCGCATCGGCCCGACATGGACCTGGAACCCGTGGTTGTTGAAGGCGGCCTTGCCGTCATAGCGCATCGCGGCGGGCAGGAAGTGGAACTGGATATCGGGGTACTCGATGCCGGCGCGCGAGCGGATGAAGCCGCAGGATTCGAAGTGGTTGGTGGCGCCCAGACCCGTGCCGAAAAGCATCCACTCCAGCCCGATCATGCCTTTCGAGAACCAGTTCAGCTTCGAATGGAGGGTGACCGGCTCCTTGGACTTCAGCTGGAAGTAGACTTCGAGGTGGTCCTGCAGGTTTTCGCCCACGCCGGGCAGGGCGTGCACCACGTCGATGCCGGCAGCCTTCAGCGTGTCGGGCGCGCCGATCCCTGAGAGCTGCAGCAACTTCGGCGAATTGATGCTGGAGGCGGCGATGATCACCTCGCGCCGCGCATGGGCCTGCTTCAGTTTGCCAGCGACGTCGTACTCCACCCCGATGGCGCGGCGTCCATCGAGCAGGATGCGGTGCGCCATGGCATAGGTCTCGAGCCTCATGTTGGGCCGCTTCAGTGCCGGCCTGATATAGGCATTCGCGGCCGACCAGCGCACGCCCCGGTGCACCGTCATTTCCATGGGGCCGAAGCCCTCCTGCTGGTGGCCGTTGTAGTCCTGCGTCACCGGATAGCCCGCCTGGCGGCCGGCCTCGATAAAGGCCTGGTAGAGCGGGTTGCTGCGTGCGCCGCGCGTGACATGCATGGGCCCGTTGGTGCCGCGCCAGCCGTCTTCGCCGCCGTGGGAATGCTCCATGCGCTTGAAATAGGGTTGCACGTGACGGAAACCCCAGCCCTTTGCGCCCATCTCCTCCCAGGTGTCGAAATCCCTGGCATGGCCGCGCACATAGACCATGCCATTGATCGAAGATGAGCCGCCCACCACCTTGCCCCGCGGCGTGGCCAGGCGCCGGCCGCCGAGATGCGGCTCGGGATCGGTTTCGAAGCCCCAGTTGTAGAGGTTCATGTTCATCGGATAGGACAGCGCCGAGGGCATCTGGATGAAGGGGCCGCGGTCGCTGCCGCCGAATTCCAGCAACAGGACGCTGTTCTTTCCGTCTGCCGAGAGCCGGTCCGCCATCACGCAGCCGGCCGAGCCCGCGCCAACGATGATGAAGTCGAAGGTCGCAGGCGTCATTTGCTGCGGCGTCCGGGGGTCGACAAGGACTCGAGTTCGCGGATACGGGCCTGGGTTGCGGGCCATGACGCCGCCACCGTGGCCGCGACCAGAGTCTCGGCGACGAAGAGGGGAACCATGTTCGAGTCCCAGGGGGAGGGTGCTTCGATACGCAACGGAAGGGAATGCACGGCAAGTCTCGCGATCGGGGATATCCACTGATCTGTAATCAGCACGATCCGGGCACCGCGCTCTTTGGCGGAAGCGGCAAATTCCAGCATGCGGGCGTCATAGCGGCGGATATCGAAGAGCACGACGACATCGCCCTTGCCGAGGTCGAGGGCATATTGTGGCCAGTGCGACGCCGCAGAAGGGATCAGCGACACATGCGGCCTTGCCATCTGGAGATGCATGGCAAGGTAACCGGCGATGGCATGGGTGATGCGACCGCCGCCGCAGTGGATACGGCGCTTTCGGTCATTGAGCAGGCCGACGACCTGATCGAAGACCCGGTGGTCGAGCAGCCGGAGCGAGCCCGAGAGGTTTTCCGCCGCGGCGACGGCGGAGCGATTCAGGATATGGGCATCGGGCGCGTCAGTCGACCAGCGCTCCTGCTTGGCGATGGGGTTCTGCAGCTGTGCCGAGAGTTCGGCGCGCAGTTCTTCCTGAAAGGCGGGAAAGCCGCTGAAGCCCAGCTTCTTGGCGAGGCGCAAAATGCTGGGCGTCGAGACGTCGGCCTCGCGCGCGAACTCGGTGATGCTAGCCAGTCCCGCCATGGGATAGTTGGAAAAGAGCGCCGCCATCAGCTTCCGCTCGGCGGCGGTCAGCTCGGCGGACTGGAGGCGCAGGCGTTCTGCAATCGTTGGCATGGCGGTTTTCCGGATTCCGCCGCACTGTAACGAAATTGACAGTGATTGCACAATCTGAAATCATCCATTCATCTTCCTGCCGTTCCGGAGTCTTTCATGGGGGCCGTCCTCCTCGACACTGAAGAAAGCCCTTTCATTCTCGTGAACGGATCCGGCCAGTCACCCTATGTGCTGGTCTGCGAACATGCGTCCAACCTGCTGCCAGACAGGCTGGGAACGCTCGGGCTCGAAGATGCCGAACTGCTGAGTCACATCGCCTGGGACATCGGTGCCGAGAAGGTGGCGCGCCGGCTGTCGCAGCTCATCGATGCGCCGCTGGCCCTGCAGCGCTATTCACGGCTTGCTTATGATTGCAATCGCCCGCCGGACATGCCGAGCGCCATGCCGGATATCAGCGAAGTCACGCCGATCCCCGGCAACCGCAACCTGACGCCGGACCAGCGCCTTGCCCGCACGCGCGAGATCTACCGGCCGTTTCACCAAGGGCTTGCCGATCTGCTGGATCTCCGCGCAGCGGAGAAGATGGCGTCCATCGTCGTTTCGATCCACAGCTTCACGCCGGTCTTCAAGGGCAAGCCGCGCAAGGTGGAGCTGGGAATCCTGCATGACCGCGACACCCGCCTGTCGTCGAAGCTCATCAAGAGCTTTCCGAATATCGAGGCCCGTCTCAACGAGCCCTATGGGCCGAAGGACGGCGTCATGCACACGCTCAACCTGCACGCCGCGCCGCGCGGACTGCAGCACGCCATGATCGAGATCCGCAATGATCTGATCGCCACCGATCGCGGGCAGGACGAATGGGCTCAGCGCCTGTCGGTTCCGCTCATTCAAGCCGCAACAAGATAGGGGACAAGACGATGGCCACGGGCATGCTGACGCTTGAACAGCTGAAGAAGGAAGTTGCCGCCGGAACGATCGACACGGTCGTCGCGGCACTGGTCGACATGCAGGGGCGGCTGATGGGCAAGCGCTTCCATGCGCAGTACTTCGTGGATGGCGCCTATGAGGAAACCCATGGCTGCAACTACCTGCTGGCCGTCGATGTCGCCATGGAGCCGGTGCCGGGCTACAAGGCCTCGAGCTGGGAAAAGGGCTATGGCGATTTCGTGCTCAAGCCCGACTTGGCGACGCTGCGGCACATTCCCTGGCTGCCCGCCACGGCGCTGGTGCTCTGCGACATCCTCGATCATCACACGCATCAGGACATCCCGCACAGTCCGCGCGCGATCCTCAAGAAACAACTGAAGCGCCTGGATGCGCTGAAGATGAAAGCCTACATGGCTTCCGAGCTCGAGTTCTTCCTCTTCGACGACAGCTTCGAGCAGGCCCATGAGAAGGGCTATCGCAACCTCAGGACCTCGGCCAACTATATCGAGGACTATCACATCTTCCAGACCTCCAAGGAAGAAGGCGTGATGCGGGCGATCCGCAACGGGCTGCATGGCGCGGGTATTCCGGTCGAGAACTCCAAGGGCGAGGCGGCGCCCGGCCAGGAAGAGATCAACGTGAAGTATGCCGAGGCCCTCGACATGGCCGACCGGCACGTGATCATCAAGAACGGCTGCAAGGAGATCGCCCATGGGCTGGGCAAGGCGATCACCTTCATGGCCAAGTGGAATTACGCGCTGGCGGGCAGTTCGTCGCACATTCATCAGTCGTTGTGGAGCGCCGATGGCAAGACGCCGCTGTTCTTCGACAAGGCGGGCGAGCACGGCAAGTCGGCGCTGATGCAGAACTACATGGCGGGCCAGCTTCAGCATTCGGGCGAACTCACCTATTTCCTTGCGCCCTACATGAACTCCTACCGCCGCTTCATCGCCGGCACCTTTGCGCCGACGCGCGCGGTCTGGAGCTTCGACAATCGCACGGCAGGCTTCCGCCTCTGTGGCGGCGATACCAAGGCCATCCGCGTGGAGTGCCGCATCGGCGGCTCCGATCTCAATCCCTATCTTGCCTTCGCTGCGCTGCTTGCGGCAGGTCTCGACGGCATCGAGAAGAAGATGAAGCTGGAGCCTGCCTTCTCGGGCGATGCCTATGACACGTCGAAGAAGCTGCGCGAGATCCCCAAGACGCTGCGCGAGGCGACTGCTCTGCTTGATGGATCGAAAATGCTGCGCGCCGCCTTCGGCGACGAGGTCGTCGACCACTATGTGCATACCGCCAAGTGGGAGCAGTTCGAGTATGATCGCCGCGTGATGGATCTGGACCTCTTTCGCGGCTTCGAGCAGTACTGAGGAACGCCATGGCCGAAACCATCAAATGCATCTCGCCGGTTGACGGCAGCCTCTATGCCAGCCGGCCGGTCGCCAGCCGCAAGGACATCGCAGCCACCTTCGCTGCCGCTCATGCGGCCCAGGCCAAGTGGCGGAAGGTGCCGCTGAAGGAGCGTGCCGCTCATTGCCTCGCCGCCCTCGAGTCGATGCTGGCGATGAAGGACGAGATCGTGCCCGAACTCGCCTGGCAGATGGGACGTCCCGTCCATTATGGCGCGGGCGAACTCAGGGGCTTCGAGGAACGCGCCCGCTACATGATCGCCGTCGCCGAACGGACGTTGGAGGCCATCGTGCCGGATCCCAAGGACGGCTTCCTGCGCTTTATCAGGCGCGAGCCGCTGGGCGTGGTCTTCACCATCGCGCCCTGGAACTATCCCTATCTGACGGCCGTCAACTCGATCATTCCGGCGATCATGGCGGGTAATACCGTGGTGCTGAAGCACGCCGCCAATACCCTGCTGGTGGCTGAGCGGTTCCAGAAGGCCTTTGACAAGGCGAAGCTGCCCAGAGGCGTGTTCCAGCACCTGGTGCTGAACCACAAGCAGACCGCGGACATCATTTCCGGCGGTCATGCCAACATGGTCTGCTTCACCGGTTCGGTCGCGGGCGGCAAGGCGATGGAGGAGGCCGCGGCCAGGCGCTTCATCAATCTTGGCCTCGAACTTGGCGGCAAGGATCCGGCCTATGTGCGGCCTGACGCCAATCTTGCCCATGCCATCGAGAATCTCGTCGATGGGGCCTATTTCAATTCCGGGCAGAGCTGCTGCGGCATTGAGCGCATCTACGTGCACAAGAAGGTCTGGGGCGACTTCATCGACGGCTTCGTCGACCTCACCCGGAACTACGTGCTGGGCTCGCCGCTCGAGGAGGCCACGACGCTCGGGCCACTGGTGAAAGCCGAGGCTGCCGACTTCGTGCGCAAGCAGATCCGCGCGGCCCTTCGCGCCGGTGCCACGGCGCATGTCGATCCCAGGTCTTTCGCCCTCGACAAGGCCGGCACGCCCTACATGGCGCCGCAGGTGCTGACCAACGTCAACCACCGGATGAGCGTGATGATGGAAGAGAGCTTCGGCCCGGTTGTCGGCATCATGAAGGTGGCCGACGATGCGGAGGCGATCGAACTCATGAACGATTCGCCCTATGGATTGACGGCGGCGATCTGGACGGAGGACGCGGCTGCGGCCCAGAGGATCGGCGACGAGATTGCCACCGGGACGGTCTTCATGAACCGCTGCGACTATCTCGATCCGGCGCTGACCTGGACGGGCGTGAAGGATACGGGCCGCGGCGCTACGCTGTCGGTTGTCGGATACGAAGCATTGACGAGACCCAAGAGCTATCACCTGAGGACCAGAACATGATTCCCAATCGCAATTTCAACTACCCGACGGCCGTCAAATTCGGTGCGGGCCGCATCAAGGAACTGGCCGAGCTGTGCAAGGCCAATGGCATTCATCGCCCCCTCTTCGTCACCGACCCGGGACTTGCGGCCATGCCGATGGTCAAGGAGATCGTGGCCGACGTGAAGAAGGCAGGCCTCGGCATCGAGGTTTTCTCCGATGTGCGGCCCAATCCGGTGGAGGCCAACATCGAGGCAGGGGTCAAGGCCTACAAGGCCGGGCGGCATGACGGCGTCATTGCCTTCGGCGGCGGATCGGGCCTCGATGTCGGCAAGATGATCGCGCTGATGCATGACCAGAATCTGTCCGTCTTCGAACTGGAGGACATCGGCGACTGGTGGACCAGGGCCGATGCCACGAAGATCGCGCCGATCATCGCGGTGCCCACCACGGCGGGCACGGGTTCGGAAGTGGGCCGCGCCGGTGTGGTCACGCATCCGATCACGCACGAAAAGAAGATCATCTTTCATCCGGCCATTATGCCCAGGGTGGCCATTCTCGATCCCGAACTCACCGTGGGCCTGCCGCCCAAGCTCACGGCAGCCACCGGCATGGACGCGCTGGCCCACAATCTCGAGGCCTATTGCGCGCCCTTCTACCATCCTCTTTCGGCGGGCGTTGCGCTGGAAGGCATGCGGCTGGTGAAGGACAATCTCGCCAAGGCGGTGAAGAAAGGCAAGGACATCGATGCCCGCGGCCATATGCTGGTGGCCTCGGCCATGGGCGCCACCGCCTTCCAGCGCGGACTGGGCGCCATTCATGCGCTGTCGCATCCCTTCGGCGGCCTCTACGACGCGCATCACGGCCTGCTCAACGGCATCGTCATGCCTTACGTGGTAAAGGCCAACCGCCGCAAAATCGAGAAGGACATCGAGCGCGCTGCCGCCTATCTTGGCATCAAGGGCGGCTTCAATGGTTTCCTCAAGTGGATCCTCGCGCTGCGCAAGGAGATCGGCATACCGCACAAGCTTGCCGACATCGGCATCGACACCAAGCGCCTCGACGAGGTGGCGGCGATGGCGATCAAGGATCCTTCGGCAAGCGGCAATCCCATCGCCTTCACCGAGAAGCAGTACAAGGCGCTGGCGCGCAAATGCGTGGTGGGGGATCTTTAGGACCGAGAGTCCCTCGGACCGGAAAGCCGCCCGCGACCGCAGGCGTGATGATCGCTCTGCCACAGGGTCTGCCCTGAGCGCCGGATCGCGAAGCGCGGTGGGACTCCCGCCCTTCGGCAAGTACGCCGTCAGCGGCGAGGTGTTGACTTTTTCTGTACAAGCAAAGTGACCCGCAAGGCGGCAGTGCCAAGGTCAACAAGGTAACAGTTGAGCGGGGTCTGGTCAGTGCTGGCTGCTTTCTGGCATGATCGTGGCAGCTTCACGCCCTCGACATGGAACGAGAAACGACACGCGTGCCCCGCTCCGATGCCCTTGTCTTCGTCGCGCAGGATCCTGTCACGGATGTTGATCGTGATGCCGTTGCCGGGCTGCTTCGCCGGCACGCCGGCTTGCAGTTCATCGTGGTCCGTCTTCAAGGCGCAGCAACGCTGGAATTTCCGTTCGCCAGCCGCGTGATCGACCTGCCGCTGGGGAGCGCGCATGCCGACCTGGCTCTGGCGATTGGCATGCAGATCTGCCTGAACGAGGGGGGCGATAGCGTCGGCGCCATCAGGGCACTTGCAGCGCCGGATCTCGACGTGGCCTCGGAGTGCCTGCAGGTCCTGCATGAGAGGCCGGTCGATGCCATCTTTCTCGCGACCGAGGATTCGGCGAAGGATGCGGTCTTTGCGACCGGCCGTGCCGCTTTCGCTGTCTCATTCTGGGGTGCCCTGGCCGATGGACTTGCCACGCAGCGGCAAGACATCCTTGCTGCATTGCTTAGTCTTGCCGGGCGCCGCGTCCTGCGGCATGCGCCGCACCAGGCCGGCACAAGGTTCGAGCCGCTCGCCGGCGGCGGCATGGCGAAGCTTGCCCCCCATGCGGAGCAGCTCGGGCGCAAGCTGGGACTCATGGTCGATAAGGCGCGGAAGCCGGTGGCTGCCCGCATCCATCGCGTGGCAGTGGTCACGCCCTATTACAGGGAACCTGATTCCGAACTCCAGCGCTGCATGGCGAGCGTCCAGGGGCAGACCATGGCATGCGACCACATTGTCGTTTCGGACGGCTTTCCAAATCCGCTGGTCGAGCGTTTTTCTGCAACCCACGTCAAGCTGGGCCAACCGCATCGCGACAACGGCAATACGCCCCGGTATGTCGGAGGACTGATTGCCTTTGCCCGGGGGTACGACAGCGTTGCCTATCTCGATGCCGACAACTGGTATCATCCCCGCCATATCGAGCTTCTGGTCAGGAAGCAGCACGAGACGCGCGCGACGGCCGTCTGCTCGGCACGAAACATCTACCTGGCGAATGGACTCATGCTGCCCGATGTCGACAACGAGGATCGCATGCGGCGCCATGTTGATACGAGTTGCCTCATGATCACGCAGAGCTGCGAATTCATTGCCCATCTCTGGGGCCAGATGCCGCAGAGCTGGGGCCCCATCTGCGATCGCGTGGTCTTTTCTGCGCTCAACGGGCAGTCACTTGCCTGGACGGAGAACCGGACATTGAATTTCAAGTCGAATTACGCCCATCACTACCGGGAAGCCAATCAACCGGTTCCCGAAACCGTCCACGGTATTCCGGCGGCACTCTTGAAGTCATTCGTGCTGAAGGACCGGGCCTTCCAGGAATTGAGCAGGAGCAGAACGGGCCGCATCATGGGAGTGTAGATGAACCGGTCGTTTGTGGCTGGCTCGCGAACGAGGCTCAAGGCGCCGCTTCGACGGAGGCGGCGATCTCGATTTCCCCGGCCACTTGAAAGTCGAGGATGACGCCGAAGCTTTCGCCGATCCGGAGCGGTTGGCGCAGCGACACCAGCCGCAGGTGGCGGTCGGTGGGCTGCATCGG
>JBGSNJ010000382.1:0-2120 GCA_041739715.1 Aestuariivirga sp. | reverse complement strand
GCCGCGTCCCTCGGCGACCTTCTCGCCGTTGCGCCAGCCGGACACCCGATGCGCTGCGAGATCGTGGTTGCGCCAGCCATCGGCGAGGGCAGGGCCCAGCACCAGCCAGCAGGCACAGGCAGTGTCGGCGATGAGCGACGGCGCACCGACCCTGATGAAGTCAGAATAGCGGCTGTCCGGGACTTCGATGGAGAGATGCAGTGCCGCCACAGCCTGCATGGCTTCGTCCAGTCTGTAGTCCTCGCCGCGCGGCGGCAAGTCGCGCGCGAAGGCGAAGGCAAACTCCGCCTCGGCCACCTTCATGATGTTGTCGCCGAGTGGGACCTCCGCTTCGGCCGCCAGCAGCCGCCGCGCGAAGATGCGTCCGATCAGAGGCCCGTCCACGTTGATGTGCTTCTGGCCGGCGGTGCTGGTGGCGGCGATCTTCCACCCGGCGACCCGGTCGCCGGTCAGTTCGGCGAGCTTTGCGGCAACCTCATAGCCTCCGGCGCGGTTCACCGGCCGAACGGTCTCGGGCAGGGCAGCGATCCGCGTCGAGGCCCTCCAGCTCCTGAGCAACAGCGCTTCGGCCGGTTCGAGAGTCATGGCTGCCTCACCCGATGGTCGCTGCGAGGCCGCGCTTCAGCAGCGATCGCGCGATAATCAGACGCTGGATCTCGCTGGTGCCTTCCCAGATCCGGTCGACACGCAGTTCCCGGTAGAAACGCTCGGCCACATTCTCGCGCATGTATCCGCGGCCACCGAAGATCTGCACCGCGCGGTCGGCCACCCGGCCCGCGGCCTCGGAGGCCAGGAGCTTGGCGATGGAGCAGCGGGCGTGCAGCGATTTCACATCTTCGCCACGATCATGCGCCGCCGCAGCTTCGTAGGTGACAAGGCGCGCCGCCTGCAGGTCGACGACAGAGTCGGCCAGCATGCCCTGGATGAACTGGTAATTGGCGATCGGCTCGCCCGAGACCACACGCGTCTTGGCAAACCCTGTCGCCTCCTCGATCAGCCGCTCCATGGCGCCGCAGCAGCGCGCGGCGATCATCAGCCGCTCGCGGCGGAACCAGGCATGGGTGAAGCCCATGCCGTCGCCCTCGTCGCCGATACGGTCGCGCAGCGGCACGCGGACGTCCTTGAAGGTGAGGATCGGATGATGGTGGTCGTAGTTGTGCGTATAGGCGGGGCTCCGCTTGATGCTGATGCCCGGCGCATCGGCTGGACAGAAGAAGAGGCAGTGATCGCCGCTCTCGAGCTTGGCCTGGACCACGATGGTATTGGCATGATTGTGGCTGGTCACGTGCCACTTCTCGCCGTTGATTACGTAGTGATCGCCATCGCGCAGGGCGGTTGCCTCGATCGCGGCGGGATCGGACCCGGCGTTCTCCTCGGTAATGGCGTAGCAGAGATGAATGTCGCCCGTGGTCAGCGGCATCACGTAACGCGCCACCTGGTCGTCGTTGCAGGCCTCGAACATCCAGTTCTGCGCTTCGGCGTAGCACCATCCAAGCGCATTGGTGACGCTGCCGATCGCCTCGGTCGCCGCAACCTGCGCCAGCACGGAAAGGCCGGGTCCGCCCCGGTCCCGGGGCACGTCCATGCGCGACAGGTCCAGCGCGATCGCCATGCGTTCATGCTTCTTCCGAAGCTCGTCGGAGATGCGGCCGCCGTTCATTTCGGCCTCGACTTCCAGCGGGCGAAGCTCGCTGTCGACGAATGACTTGACTTTGTCGCGGAAGGCGCGTGCATCGGGGGGCAGCTCGAAACTCATGGGTTACTCCGACAGGGATTTGAGAATGGCGGCATATCGCGGATGGTCGCGCAGGACATCCAGATCTGAATCGTTCAGCATGTATTGCTTGAGAGATGTGACCGAACGCGGCCCGAGCGCCTGCGCCAGCCGGTCTAGAGCTAGTTCCACTTCGCCGAGAATGGCGAAGGCGCAAGCCAAATTGTAGTGCATGTAATGGTCGTCGGGCTCGATGATCACGGCGCGCTCAGCCCAGTCCTTGGTCCGGTCCGTCTCGCCCAGCACGGCAAGGAGTCCGGCCCCGAAGGCCAGCGCATCGGCATCGTCCGGCCGGGCGGCGACGGCCTTCTCGGCCCGCGCCAGCGCGGCAAGGGCGGCGGCCTGC
>JBGSNJ010000349.1:0-4815 GCA_041739715.1 Aestuariivirga sp. | reverse complement strand
GCGACCGGCTCGAGCCCGGCGTCTGGGATATTCCGGTGCCGCTTGCCGCCGCGCCCGAAGTCCTGCCGGACCTGCTGCTGGTGCCCGGCCTCAGTTTCGACCGCAAGGGCTTCCGCCTCGGCTATGGCGGCGGCTTCTACGACCGCACGCTGGCGAAGCTGCGCGCCGTGAAGCCGGTCACTGCCATTGGTGTTGCCTATCATGCCCAGATCGTGGATGAGGTGGTGCGCGATGCCTTCGACGCACCGCTGGACTATGTGATGACCGAACAAGAGACCTTTGCGTGCGGCTGATCTTTCTGGGTGACGTGGTCGGCCGCAGCGGCCGCGACGCGGTGGCGCGTGAATTGCCCTTGCTGCGCGAACGCTATCGTCCCGATCTCGTGGTGGTGAATGGCGAAAATGCGGCGCATGGCTTCGGCATCACCGAGGACATTTTCCTCAGCCTTGTGGCGGCGGGCGCCGATGTCGTGACACTCGGCAATCACGCCTTCGATCAGCGCGAGGCGCTGATCTTCATCGAGCGCTATCCCAGTCTGCTGCGCCCCCTGAACTGGCCTGCGGGTTGTCCGGGCCGTGGCACGGCGCTGGTGGATACCGCCAGCGGCAGGCGGGTGCTGGTGATGAATGCCATGGGCCGGGTCATGATCGAGCCGGTGCTCGACGATCCCTTTCCCGCCGTCTCGCGCGAACTCGAGGCCTGCCCTCTGGGCGTTGCCTGCGATGCGGTGCTGATCGACTTTCATGCCGAGACCACCTCCGAGAAGATGAGCATGGGGCATTTCTGCGATGGCCGCGCCAGCCTGGTCGTCGGCACCCATACGCATGTGCCCACGGCCGATCATCAGGTGCTGCCGGGCGGCACGGCGTTCATGTCCGATGCCGGCATGTGCGGCGACTACGACTCGGTGATCGGCATGGAGAAATCCGAGCCGCTGAACCGCTTCCAGCGCAAGCTGCCGGTGGAACGCATGCGGCCGGCCGAAGGGCCGGCGACGGTGTGCGGCGTGGCGGTGGAGACTGATGATGCCACCGGCCTGGCGCGGGCCATCGCACCGATCCGCGTCGGCGGAAGGCTATCGGAGGCAGCGGTTTCCTTTTGGTAAGCACCGCCATGACCTAATGTCCGGCCACCCAGCAAAAAAACTCTAGTGACGCGCTGTAAAAAGCCGTTAGTATCTCTCACCAGCGCTTGAAAAAAGCAGTGCCGGGAAGGGTCACGCACAGGGTTGCGGAAGATTCTTCGACAGGCCGGGAAAGCGTTGAATATGGGGAGGATCATCGGATCATGCGGGGTGCGCCGGCGTTGGCGTGCGTTGCGTCTCCTTCCTCCTCGAAACGTTTTGATGCCGGGCAGCCGGCCCAACAGGAGGAAGAAAACAGTATGAAGAAAATCGCAACACTGCTCGGTGCGGTCCTGCTCGCCGGAACGGCGTTCACCGCGTCCGTGCGCGCCGCTGACGAACTGACCATCACGTCCTGGGGTGGCGCCTATTCGGAAAGCCAGCGCAAGGCTTTCTACGAGCCCTTCATCGCCGCCGGCAACAAGATCACCGAAGCTGAATACAACGGCGAGATCGCCAAGATCCGCGCCATGGTGGAAGCCGGCGCCGTGACGTGGGACGTGGTCGACGTCGATACCCAGACTGCGATCGCGGGCTGCGCCGAAGGCACCTTCGAGACCATCGACTGGGCCAAGCTCGGCCTTGACCGCTCGAAGTTCATCGGTGGCGACGTGACCGACTGCGCCGTTCCGAACATCCTCTATTCGACGGTCGCTGCCTACGACACCACCAAGACGGAAGCCCCGGCCAGCCTGTTCGAAGCGCTCTTCGACACGACCAAGTATCCCGGCAAGCGCGCCCTGCAGAAGAGCCCCTTCGTCAATATGGAGTGGGCGCTGATGGCCGATGGCGTTGCTCCGGCCGATGTCTACAGGGTGCTGGGCACGGATGAGGGCGTTGAACGCGCGCTCAAGAAGCTCGACACCATCAAGAAGGACGTTGTCTGGTGGGAATCGGGCGCCCAGGGTCCGCAGCTGCTGGCTGATGGCCAGGTGGTCTTTGCCACCTCGTGGAACGGCCGCTTCGACAGCGCCATCAAGACCGACAAGAAGCCCTTCAAGATCATCTGGGACTTCCAGGCCCCGGACTGGGACTGGTGGGCGATCCCCAAGGGCACGCCCAAGCTCGATGGCGCCTATCGCTTCATCACTTTCGCCTCCGATCCGAAGCGCATGGCCGACCAGACCAAGTACATCGCCTATGGCCCGGCGAACAAGGATGCTTCGGCCTTTGTCGATCCGGCAGTGCTGCCGGACCTGCCGTCGGCCCCGGACAACCTCAAGACTGTGTTCTATCCGGACAGCCAGTTCTGGGGCGACAAGGGCGACGAACTGCGCGAGCGTTTCAACGCCTGGCTGGCCCAGTAAGACCGATGCGCGGGGAGGGGACCATCGTCCCCTCTCCGTCTTTCTGACATTCCGATCCCGGGGGACCCCACATGGCGATGGCGCAAGCCCTGCCCAGTGACGGTGTGATGCGCGCGGCGGACGGCACGCCCTTGAAGGTGGCGCTGGCCCGCGCCGAGCGCCGTGAGCGGCTCAAGGCTCTCGGCCTCGTCCTGCCGCTCTTCGCCTTCATCGTGCTGTCCTTCCTCATCCCCATCTTCGTCATGCTCTACAACGCGGTCTACGATCCGGACGTGGCCGACAACTTGCCGAAGACCGTGGTCGCGCTGCAACAATGGGACGGCAAGGACCTGCCTGCCGAAGAGGTCTTCGCCGCCTTTGCCGCCGACATGAAGCAGGCGCAGGAAAACAAGATGGTGGCGCTCGTCGGCAAGCGCCTGAACTACGAGATCTCCGGCATCCGCTCCAAGGTGATCGCCACCGGCCGCAAGGTTGGCGCCATCGAGGCGGGCCCCTACAAGGATGCCGTTATCGCCATCGACAAGATCTGGGGCGAGCCCGAAACCTGGGCCACCATCAAGCGCTCGTCGTCGTCCTACACGCCCTTCTATCTGCTGGCCATGCTCGACATGCGCCAGGGCGTGGACGGCTCCATCGAGCAGGTGCCGGCGGACCGCGCCGTCTACATCGACATTCTCAAGCGGACGCTGGGCATCTCGCTTCTCGTCACCTTCTGCACGCTGATCCTCGGCTATCCCGTCGCCTACATGCTGGCGACGACGCCTCAGAAGACCGCCAGCATCCTGATGATCTTCGTCCTGCTGCCCTTCTGGACCTCGCTGTTGGTGCGAACCACGGCCTGGATGATCCTCATGCAGGACGGCGGCGTCTTCGCGCAGTTCATGAACGTCACGGGCATCACCTGGGTCATGAACCTGCTGGGTGTCATGGACGGCCCGCCGGAGCTGTTCAAGACGCGCTTCGCCACCGTCGTGGCCATGACCCACATCCAGCTGCCCTTCACGCTGCTGCCCATCTACTCGGTGATGAAGACCATCTCGCCCACCTACATGCGGGCGGCAAAGTCGCTGGGGGGCACGCCTTTCTACTCCTTCATCCGGGTTTACATGCCGCAGACGCTCCCCGGCGTGGCGGCGGGCTGCCTGCTCACATTCATCCTCTGCCTCGGATACTACATCACGCCCGCGCTGGTGGGTGGTCCCACCGACCAGATGGTGTCGGGCTTCATCGCCTCGGCGATCAACACCGAGAACAACTGGGGCAAGGCCTCGGCGCTGGGCGTCATCCTGCTCATCGCCACGCTGATCCTGTATTACGTCTACAACAAGCTGGTCGGCATCGACCGCATGAAGCTGGGCTGAGCGCGATGGCTGTACCGTCCTATTTCACCACCGGCGAGAAGATCGCGCATTACAGCCTTCGCGTCTTCGTGATGCTGGTGCTGCTGTTCCTGATCTCGCCGATCATTGCGGTGATGCCGCTATCCTTCAACTCCGAGAGCTTCTTCACCTATCCCATGCCCGGCTATTCGCTGAAGTGGTACGAGGACTTCTTCTTCAACGACCGCTGGACCGGCGCGTTGCGCATGAGTTTCTTCATCGCCATCTGCACCACCATCCTCGCCACCTTCCTCGGCACGCTGGCGGCCCTCGGCCTCGCACGCACCAACTTTCCCGCGAAGTCGACGATCATGGCCATCCTGATCTCGCCGATGATCGTTCCGGTGATCATCTCGGCGGTCGGCATGTTCAAGTTCTATGCGCAGCTCGACCTGGCCAGCACGCTTCTCGGCGTGATCCTCGCGCACACGGCGCTGGCAACGCCCTTCGTGGTGATCACGGTCACCGCCACGCTCTCGGCCTTCGACAAGACGCTGATGCGTGCCGGCGCGTCCTGCGGGGCGCCGCCACACACGGTCTTCTTCAAGGTGGTGATGCCGCTGATCCTGCCCGGCATGATCTCGGGCGCGCTCTTCGCCTTCGTCACATCCTTCGACGAAGTCGTGGTGGTGCTGTTCCTCGCCAGCCCCGAGCAGCGCACCCTGCCGCTGCAGATGTTCTCAGGCATCCGCGAGATGATCTCGCCCACCATCACGGCAGCGGCTACCGTGCTGGTGCTGTTCTCGACGGCCTTGCTGGTAACGGTCGAACTGTTGCGCCGCCGCTCGGAGAAACTGCGCGGCGTGCAGGCCTAGCGCGCGCGGCGCAGGAAGCCCGGCTTCTGCTCGGATTGAACCGTGGACGCCGTTGCCAGATCGTCCATGTGGGTGAGGGCGCGGGCCAGCTTGATCGTGGCCGTGTGCTCATCGCCATCGGCGAGCGCCTTGCTGCCGTCCTCCAGCGCGCGGCTGGACTGCGTCGACAGTTCGGCCAGCGTCGTGATCGC
>JBGSNJ010000336.1:0-1646 GCA_041739715.1 Aestuariivirga sp. | reverse complement strand
GCAGGAAGCACACGCTATGGCGTCCGCGTTGGACCGGTCGCCAGCCGCGCCGAAGCCACGCAGGTCTGCAGTTCGCTCTTTGCGGCCGGCGAGCGCGACTGTCTGGTCCGCGCGCAGTAACCGACGGCACAGTTTGCCATGTCTGACATCGGCGCATTCATTTCCGGCTGTGCCGGCTTGAGCCTCAGCGATGCGGAGGTATCTTTCTTTTCCCGAACCCGGCCCTGGGGACTGATCCTCTTCAAGCGGAATTGCGAGACCCCAGATCAGATCAAGGCTCTCTCTTCGTCGTTTCGGGCCGCCGTTGGCCGCAAGGATGCGCCGGTGCTGATCGATCAGGAGGGCGGCAGAGTGCAACGCCTCGGACCTCCGTCGAATTTCTGGCGGGCCTATCCGCCCGCCCACGCCTTCGGAACGCTCTTCGAGAAAGATGCACTGACAGCGTTGCGTGCGGCCCGCAACATCGGCCGCCTGATGGCGGAGGACCTCAAGGAGCTGGGTATAACGGTGAACTGCGTACCGGTGCTCGACGTTCCGCAGCCTGACGCACATGAGGTGATCGGCAGCCGCGCCTACAGCTCGGGCCGCGACCAGATCATGGCCCTTGCCCGCGCCCATGTTGCGGGGTTCCTCGACGGCGGCGTGCTGCCGGTCATCAAGCACATTCCCGGTCATGGCCGCGCCAAGGCCGACAGCCATCTGTCGCTTCCGGTGGTCGAGGCGAGCCGCAAGGAGCTGGCGGCGCATGATTTCCCGCCCTTCGCGGCCTTTGCCGATGCGCCGATGGCCATGACAGCGCATGTCGTTTACACGGCGCTCGACAAGGAAGCGCCTGCAACGCTCTCGGCCAAGGTGATTGGCCAGGTCATCCGCAAGCAGATCGGCTTCAATGGCCTGCTGATGACCGATGACCTTTCGATGAAGGCGCTGACGGGAAGCTTCGAAGAGCGCACGCTGCGGGCCTTGAAGGCCGGCTGCGATGTTGTTCTTCACTGCAATGGCGACATGGCTGAAATGGCCGAAGTTGCGGCGGCGGCAGGCCCGTTGAAGGGGAAATCCTTGCGGCGGGCCCGGCTAGCGCTGAAGATGGCCCGTAAACCCCAGCGCTTCGACCGCAAGGCGGCGCTCAAGGATCTCGAAGTCATCGTCACAGGGTGATTCTGGGGATAAGTTGGGGCGAGTGCGTCGATTCATCAGGCCAGCCTTGGTAATCAGAGGGGCGCGGGGAGTGAATGGCTTGAGTGACACCAAATCCAATCTGCAAGACTGGCCGGACGGCGATGCGCCGCTCCGCGGTCAGCCCATGGCGGAGGCGAGTCAGGACGTGGCGCTCATCGTCGATGTCGGCGGTTTCGAGGGCCCTCTGGATCTGTTGCTGGAACTCGCGCGGCATCACAAGATCGACCTCAAGCAGATCTCCATCCTGGCGCTTGCCGAGCAGTATCTGGTCTTCATCGAGAATGCACGGAAGCTGCAACTCGATCTTGCAGCCGACTACCTGGTCATGGCGGCATGGCTGGCATATCTCAAGTCGCGCATGCTCATTCCTGCGCCCGCGGGCAGCAACGAGGCAGAGCCCGAGGATCTGGCCGCGCGGCTGGCCTTCCGGCTGCAGCGCCTGCAGGCTATGCGGGATGCGGGCGCCC
>JBGSNJ010000290.1:0-3159 GCA_041739715.1 Aestuariivirga sp. | reverse complement strand
ACGAGGAAGCCTAAGGCTGCTTTGGTCGGATTGTCGGGCCCGGTGTGGATGTGGATCAGGAAATTCTCCGCCCAGGCGGGGCTAGCGGTCAGCGCAAGCAAGGCCGCTGCGAGAGTTGCGTGCCGAAAGTTCATCTGTTTCTCCCATTGTTGATCGGTCGATCAATGGGCGCAGCGTCGCCAACTCCGAGCGTAAAGTCCTTTTTGGAAGGTGAAATCTTCCAAATTCCGAATACTGTTCGCCTATGGGAGACAAGACGACATTCGGGCCCTTTGTGCTCGACAGGCATCGCCGACGGCTGACGCGGGACGGGCAACACGTCCCCGTCGGGCATCGCGGTTACACGCTCCTTGAGACCTTGCTCGACGCGGGCGGCGAACCAGTCAGCAAGGAAGCCCTGATGGCGCGGGTCTGGCCCGGCACCGTGATCGAAGAGGGAAGCCTCACGGTCCAGGTCTCAGCCCTCAGGCGACAGCTCGGCGATAGCCCACAAGCAATCATCGTCACGGTGCCGCGTATCGGCTACAGGCTAGTAACGAAGCCGCTTCAGCGGGACACTGTCAGCGGGCCGCCGCTAGTCGTAGTTATGCCCTTTGCAAATCACGGTAACAAGGCTGAGGATGCCTACTTTGCGAGCGGCGTGGTGGATGACATCACTACGGCCCTGTCACGCTTCAGGACTTTCTCGGTGCTCTCACGTAGCGCAACCGCGGCACTAGTTTCGGTGCCAAATATTCTCGCCTCTGTAGCCGAGCAGGGGATTAGATACGCTCTAGAGGGCAGTGTCCGCCGGGCGGGGAACCGGCTCCGGCTCACGGCCCAATTGTTCTATGTCCAGGGTGGGGCGCCATTATGGGGAGAGAAGTACGAAGGGGATGTCACCGAAATCTTCGCCTTTCAGGACCGGATTACCGAAAGCGTTGTGGGAGTCATCGAGCCGACAATCCGTAGCGCCGAGATCGAGCGTGCACGTCGCAAACCTGCGTCTAGTGTCGATGCATACGACCTTTTCCTGCAGGCGCGACCGATTGTGGATGGGCCGGGAACGGACCGCGATGCCGAGGCCCTGGCGCTGCTGAACAGGTCGGCGGCGCTAGACAAAGGATTCGCCCTCACTCGCGCTTATGCAGCGTACCTTTACGAGAAGCGTATCTCGCAGCGCGCACGGCCGTTGGGCAGCAATGATGCGGAAGATGCAATCGATTTGGCGCGGCAAGGACTTTCACTGGGGGCTAACGATCCGCTCGTTCGTGCTCTATGCGGCTGGGTCTTGTTCCGTCTGGAAGGAGACACGACAGCGATGGAGGCCGTTACACAGGCTGCGCAAGAAAACCCCAACGACGCTGTGCTGATGCAGTTGGCCGCGTCTGTGACGGGGATGTATGGCCTGCAGGAAGACTCAATCCGCTACCACAAGCGCGCGCTGGCGCTTAGTGCTGGCGCGCCCGAGGCCTACCAATCGCTGTTTGGCATCGCAGCGTCCAATCTGATCCTCGGCAACAATGAGGCTGCGATCGAGTGGGCGATGAAATCGCTCGCGACGTTCAACGACTGGATCTTTACTTACATCGCCCTAACCTGCGCCTATACCAACCTCAATCGCATGGACGAGGCGCGAGCCACCCTCAAGCGCGTCCGCGAACTCAGCCCCCACCTGACCATCCAACTGATAGTCGACGGCGCCGCAAAGTATGACGCCTTCGCCGACGCTGTCATTCCACCATTGAGGAGGGCTGGACTTCCAGAACGGTGACCGTTGCCTGCTCCGTGCGGGTTTGTACGGGAGTGCACGCTTTGCTTTGCAAACCACCATTGGGCGATGACTGCTTGTGGCAGAAAGCAGAAGTAAATCGGTACTGCTTAGGGAGAATAACAGATCGCAAACCGGTGGAGTTCAATGGCACGATGGCAGATTTTCGTTCTCTAACTTGGCGAGATTGTATCTGAAATTCCCCCGATATTTCCGGTGGCTAGGGAGCAAACTCTGCCACCGGTTTGAATTTCTCTCTTTCTGCCAATCTCATAAGCTCGCCTTAAGCATTTGATCTTTACCGCTCGAGCGGTTCGAGGCCAAGATTGGTTCCGCAGAAGAAGCGGAGGATTAATGAGCGCTCGATCGAGCGAGGCTTTTGTTTGGTCGCGAGTTGCCTCCCAGCTTGGCTAGTCACCGAAACGCGACATTGTCGGGCATGTCTCTGTCTGACGCCGAGAGAACACTCCTCCTCAACTACTAAGTCAGGTCGCCGACCGGGACACTCGCCATCCAGCAGTGACGTTTGTTCATCGAGAAGACGATGTGAAGCGTCCCGTTGTGCTCGACCGCCTCCGGATAGGCCCAGGCGTTCAGCGGTGCCGTCTCCCCTATATGGGGCAGGTTCAGCTCGGGCGGAGCATCTTCGACGACAGTACAGACGCGTTCGAATGGCCCGATCTCGCCTGGAGCTGTGACGCCGATCAGCAGCCTGTGTCGTGGCAACTCGCCAGGCAGGCCAACGCGATCCGTTGCGTTGAAGATAACGTAGTGATGCCCTGTCGATAGCGTTCCCGCGAAAAGCTTGCTGTCAATGGCCGGCAGGTCGCTCGGTTCGGTCGGCCCGAAACTGCGGCCACCGTCGTAGCTCACAGCGACACCGGCCGTCGGCTGCCCTTTGCTCGGACGAATTAACGCGACGACAGAACTTGGGGTCACCAGCACCGCCGTTTCGGGGTAATCGGGGTGCATGTTGTAACCGACGGGCACCACATCCCACTTCAGCATATTGTCGCCGTGGCTTATTGCGACTGCGGCTTGGGTGGCGTGGCGGATGTGGCCGCCAATAATCCAGTTGCCATCTGTCAGGCGTTGGGGCGCAACGAACGGCACGAAGCTGGGGGCGACGATTCCGTCCGAGACGGGGACGAACCGGCTGCCATCCTCGGACAGTCGATACACCTCCATGCCGAGGCTATGCTTGCCGCCAAAGTCGTAGCGCCCAACGAACGCCCACAAATGCTCGCCCAGTGTCAGAAGTGGTGCAGTCTCGTGACGACGGCGACCGTCGCCAAAACCACCCGCCACCACCTCTACCGCGCTCCACGAGCGGCCACCATCGCTGCTGCGCCGGCCGCGTATGATCTGGGCGGGCTCGCTCTCGAACACTGGCGCATTGGAAAAGTTGA
>JBGSNJ010000280.1:0-9499 GCA_041739715.1 Aestuariivirga sp. | reverse complement strand
GGCTACGGCATTTCCACCTACAACGCCGCCACGCACCTCGCCCAACTCACCGGCCTCGAAGCCGAACCCCTGCGCGCCCGCTATCGCCGCGAGTCCGACGAACGCATCCATCGTGCGCCTCGTGTTGCTCCTCAAGGTCGTCAGCCTCGCGCGCGGCGCATCCGGCATTTCGCTCGAAGCCGTCGATACGCTTGTCGCCCTCCTCAATGCCGACATTCTTCCCGTCATTCCCTGCCAAGGCTCGGTCGGCGCCTCCGGCGATCTGGCGCCCCTCTCCCATATGAGCCTCGTGCTGATCGGCGAGGGCCACGCTACCATGAGAGGCAAAGTCGTGAGCGGTGCCGAAGCCCTCGCCCATCTCGACCGCAAGCCGGTCGTGCTTGGGCCTAAAGAAGGTCTCGCTCTGCTCAACGGCACGCAGGTTTCGACCGCGCTTGCACTCTCAGGGCTGCTTGCCGCCGAGCGCAATGCCGCCGCCGCCATTCTTGCCGGCGCCATGTCGGTCGACGCGATCATGGGCTCCGACACGCCCTTCGATCCGCGCATCCATGCGCTCAGGCCGCATCCCGGCCAGCAGTTGGCCGCCGCGCATTACCGCAGGCTTCTTGCCGGCAGCCAGATCCGCGCCTCGCATCTGACCGATGACGACCGGGTACAAGATCCCTATTCCTTCCGTTGCCAGCCGCAGGTCATGGGCGCCTGTCTCGACCTGCTTGCCCAGGCGGCCCGCATGCTTACCATCGAGGCCAATGCTGTGTCCGACAATCCGCTCGTCTTCGCGGAGGACGGCGCGGTGCTGTCGGGCGGCAACTTCCACGCCGAGCCCGTGGCCTTCGCGGCCGACATGACGGCCATGGCCATCGCCGAGATCGGCTCGCTCTCCGAGCGGCGCATCGCGGCGCTGATCGATTCCTCCATCTCGCTGCTGCCGCCCTTCCTGATCCGCAATCCGGGGCTGAACTCGGGCTTCATGATCCCGCAATGCACGGCCGCGGCGCTGATGAGCGAGAACAAGCAGATGTCGCATCCGGCCTCGGTGGATTCGGCGCCAACCTCGGCCAACCAGGAAGACCACGTCTCGATGGCCACACACGGAGCGCGGCGGCTCGGCCCCATGACGGCCAATCTCGCGCGCATCATCGCGATCGAGCTCATGGCCGCGGCCGAAGGGCTGGAGTTCCGCCGTCCGCTGCTGTCCTCCGCACTGCTGGAAGAGGCCCATGCCGTCATCCGCAGCAAGGCGGCGCGGCGCGACGAGGACCGCGAGTTCGCCACCGACACGGAGGCCGTGGCTGAGCTCGTCACGCAGGGGGCCTTCACGCGCTTCGTGCCGGGGCTTCTCGCCGAGCTCGGCTGCCGCTAGCCTGACGGCATGACCGAGGCCGATCATCCCTGGCTGGCACTGGAGGAGGCGGCACGGCGCTGGCCCGATGCCGAGGCCCTCGTCTTCCCGCACCAGAAGGCGCGGCTAAGCTTCCGGCAGTATCGCGACGATGCCCTGGCCCTGGCCGGCGCGCTGGCTGCACAAGGGCTGTCGTGTGGCGACCACATCGCGCTTCTCGCCGAGAACCGGAGCGAATGGGCCATCGTGCAGATGGCCTGCGCGGCGCTCGGGGCCGTCTTCGTGCCGCTCAACACGCATTACCGCAAGGATGATCTCGCCTACGCCCTGCAGCAGTCGGACGCACGGGCGCTCATCTGTTCCACGGCCTATCGCTCCAATCCCTATCTCGACAATGTCATTGCGCTCAGGCCGCAATTGCCGCTGCTGTGCCATGTCTTCACGTTTGAAGACGACTATCCGGGGCTGATCGCCCAGCGCCATGGCTTCACGCCGCAACCTTCGGCACCGGAGGACACGGCGGCACTGCTCTACACCTCGGGCACGACCGGCTTTCCCAAAGGCGCGCTGCTCAGCCACCGTGCCATGATGATGGATGCGCGCGGCGCTGCTGCGCGGCTGGGGCTGCGCGCCGGCGACCGCTGGACCTCCATCATCCCGCTGTTCCACTGCGCCGGCTGCATCCTCAATCTGCTGGGCGCGTTGCAGACAGGCGCTGCCTATGTCGGCGTGCCCAGCTTCGATCCCGAGGTCATATTCCGCGCGATCCAGGCCGAGCGCTGCACCCATCTGTCGGGCGTGCCCACCTCCTACCTCGCCATGCTCGATCATCCGGCGCTGCGCAATTACGATCTGTCGTCGCTGCGCGGCGGCACCTGCGGCGGTGCGGACTGCAATCCGGACGTGCTGCGGCGCTGCGCCGAAGATTTTCCGATGCAGGGCCTCTGTCAGGTCTATGGCCAGACGGAAGGGTCGACGCTGTTTACCTGTCCGTCCACGGAAGATCCACTGCGCTGGGAGACCGCGGGAAAGGCGCTTCCGGGTTACGAGCTCCGCATCGTCGATCCGGCGACGCTTCAGCCGCTTCCTGCCGGACAGATCGGCGAGTTGCAGGGGCGCGGGCCGATGGTGATGCAGGGTTATTACAAGAAACCTGACGATACGGCGGAGACCATCATCGCGGGCGGCTGGCTGCGCAGCGGCGATCTCGGTTTCTTCACCGACACAGGCCATCTCGTCATCGCGGGCGGACGTCTCCGCGACATGATCATCCGAGGCGGCGAGAACATCTATCCGGCCGAGATCGAGAATCTGCTGCAGGCCCATCCGGCCGTTGCGGGTGTCGCGGTCTTTGGTCTTGCGGATACGCATTATGGCGAGATCGTCGCGGCAGCGGTGAAGCTTTCGGTGCCGGTCGCCGCAGTGGCGCTGCAGGCCCATTGCGCGGCGCGCATCGCGAAGTTCAAGGTGCCGGCGGTGATCTACGCGGTCGAATCCTTTCCGCTCACGCCGTCAGGCAAGATCCGCAAGGTGGATCTGCGCCAGTGGGCGGCAGAGCAGCGGATGGAGCGGCTGGCATGACGCTGACCTTCTGGTTCGATGTGCATTCGCCCTGGGCCTATCTCGCCGCACACCGCATCGGCGCGCTGGCGCGCAAACACGATCAGGCATTGATCTGGAAGCCGATCCATCTGCCGCGGCTCATGGACGCCATCAATGGCTTCAAGCCGCTCGAGGCGGCGCCGCAGCGCGTGACTTGGTTCAAGCAGGACGTTCTCGACCATGCCGAATTGCAGGGCCTGCCGCTCCGCTATCATCCGCGCTATCCGCTGCGCAATGCGCGGGCGCTTCGCGCCTGCCAGCATGCTGCCGACGGGGGCCGCGGCGAGGCCTTCGCCTGCCGGGTGCTGCGCGCCTACTGGTCAGAGGAGGGCGACATCGAGGATCTCGATGCGCTGGCGCGCTGGGGCGAGGAGAGCGGGCTCGACGGCATCGCCATTCGCGCTGCCGCGGTGAGCGAGACCTGCAAACGGAAGATCGAACTCAATACCGAGGCGGCGATCGCCCGCGGTATCTTCGGCGTGCCGACCGTCGACACCGGCAGCAAGCTCTACTTCGGCAGCGACCGGCTTGATCTCCTCGACCTGCACCTCGGTCGGCGTGCCGGTGTTGGCCACCCGCGCTGACGGGACGGTCTAAGCCTTCGCCAGGCGGCCGGCGCCGCGCAGGTGTTCGACGATCGCATCGGCTGCGCCTTCGGCGGTCAGCTTCGTGGTGTCGATGCGGATCTCGGGCTTTTCCGGCGCCTCGTAGGCCGAGGAGATGCCAGTGAAGTGCTTGATCTCGCCGCGCCGCGCCTTGGCGTAGAGGCCTTTCACGTCGCGCTTCTCGGCCTCGGCCAGCGGCGTGTCGACGAAGATCTCGACGAACTCGCCGTCCTCGACCAGTTCGCGCGCCATGAGGCGCTCGGAGCGGAAGGGCGAGATGAAGGAGACCAGCACGATCAGTCCGGCATCGACCATCAGTTTCGCCACTTCGGCGACGCGGCGGATGTTCTCGACGCGATCAGCATCGGTGAAGCCGAGGTCGCGGTTCAGGCCATGGCGGACATTGTCGCCGTCGAGAAGGTAGGTCATGCGGCCTTCGGCGTGTAGCTTCTTGTCGACGAGATTGGCGATGGTCGACTTGCCGGCGCCCGAAAGCCCGGTGAACCACAGGACGGCGGGTTTCTGGCCCGCGAGGCCTGCGCGCGACACCTTGTTCACGTCGAGCGCCTGCCAGTGGATGTTGGCGGCGCGGCGCAGCGCGAAGCGGATGAGGCCCATGCCGACCGTGTTGTTGGAGAAACGGTCGATGACGATGAAGGACCCGAGGTGGCGGTTCTCCTTGTAGGGCGCGAAGGCGATCGGCGTGTCGAGTTCGAGGTTGCAGACGGCGATCTCGTTGAGCGCGAGGCTCTTGGCCGCCACATGCTCCATGGTGTTGACATTCACCTTGTGCCGGATCGTCTCAATGGTTCCCGGAACCTGGCGGGTGCCGGCCTTGATCACATAGGAGCGCCCCGGCAGCATCGCTTCCTCGTCCATCCAGAGGATGTCGACCTGGAACTGGTCGGAGACCTCGACGGGCGCATTGGCAGCGCAGATCACGTCGCCGCGGCTGACGTCGATCTCGTCCCTGAAGGTCACGGTGAGCGACTGCCCGGCTACGCCCTTGGCGAGATCGCCGCCATAGGTGACGACCCGCTCGATGGTCGATGTCTTGCCCGACGGCAAGACCTTGATGGAATCGCCCGGCGCCACGCTCCCGGACACGATGCTACCCGAGAAGCCGCGGAAATTCTGATCTGGGCGGTTGACCCATTGCACCGGCAGGCGGAAGGGCTGGCTGTCGAGGTCGTCGCCCACCGGCACGGTCTCGAGATGGGCCATCAGCGTCGAGCCATGATACCAGGGCATGTTGGGCGAACGCGCGATGACATTGTCGCCAGCCAGGGCCGAGAGCGGGATCATGGTGATGTCGCTGGCGCCGACCGACTTGGCGAAGGCGCGATAATCCTGCTCGATCTTGTCGAAGACATCCTTGCGGTAGTCCATCAGGTCCATCTTGTTGACCGCGACCACGAGATGGCGGATGCCGAGCAGGGCGCAGATGAAGGTGTGGCGCCGCGTCTGGGTGAGCACGCCCTTGCGCGCGTCGATGAGAATGATGGCGAGATCGGCGGTGGAGGCGCCGGTCGCCATATTGCGCGTGTATTGCTCATGGCCCGGCGTGTCGGCGACGATGAACTTGCGCTTGTCGGTGGTGAAGGCGCGGTAGGCGACGTCGATGGTGATGCCCTGCTCGCGCTCGGCCGCAAGCCCGTCGACCAGCAGGGCGAAGTCGAGATTGCCGCCTTGGGTGCCCATCTTCTTGGAGTCGGCCTCAAGCGCCGAGAGCTGATCCTCGAAGAGCATCTTGGCTTCGTAGAGCAATCGTCCGATGAGCGTCGACTTGCCGTCGTCGACCGAGCCGCAGGTGATGAAGCGCAGCAGGTCCTTGTTTTCCTGGGCCTGCAGATAGGCCTCGACGTCGCCGCCGGTGAATTCGATGAAGCGCGTCATCAGAAATATCCTTCCTGCTTCTTCTTCTCCATCGAGGCCGACTGGTCCTTGTCGATGACCCGGCCCTGGCGCTCGGAGGAGGTGGCCACCAGCATTTCCTCGACGATGTCGAGGAGCGTGGCCGCATTGGAGTCGATGGCGCCGGTCAGCGGATAGCAGCCCAGCGTGCGGAAGCGCACGTTGCGCATCTCGGGCACTTCGCCCGGATTGAGGCGCATGCGCTCGTCGTCGACCATGATCATCTGCCCGTCGCGCCAGACGATGGGACGTTCGGCCGCGAAGTAGAGCGGCACGATGTCGATGCCTTCCTTGTGGATGTATTGCCAGATGTTGAGTTCCGTCCAGTTCGACAGCGGGAAGACGCGGATCGATTCGCCCTTGTTCTTGCGGGCGTTGTAGAGGTTCCACAATTCGGGGCGCTGGCTCTTCGGGTCCCAGCGGTGGCGCTGATCGCGGAAGGAGAAGATGCGCTCCTTGGCGCGGGATTTTTCCTCGTCGCGGCGGGCGCCGCCGAAGGCCGCGTCGAAACCATGCTTGTCGAGCGCCTGCTTCAGGCCTTCGGTCTTCATGATGTGGGTGTGAAGCTGCGAGCCGTGGTCGAAGGGATTGACGTTCTTGGCCACGCCTTCGGGATTCTTGTGGACCAGCAGTTCCCAGCCGTACTTCTCCGCGGTGGCTTCGCGCATGGCATACATGTCGCGGAACTTCCAGCCGGTATCGACATGCATCAGCGGGAAGGGCGGCTTCGACGGGTAGAAGGCCTTGATGGCGAGATGCAGCATCACGGCCGAGTCCTTGCCGATGGAATAGAGCATCACCGGCTTCTCGCACTCGGCGGCCACCTCGCGCATGATGTGGATCGACTCGGCTTCCAGCCGTTCCAGGTGGGTCAGTCGGTCGGGATGGCTGGTCATGACAGGTCCGGGGTTTGTGGCTGCGGGGTGAGGCCGGGGCGGCGCTGCGGCAGCGCGCTGCTGCTGCATCCAGGCGCGCACGCGCTCCATTGTGCGGGTCGAGGGCGAGCGGCCCTTCTTGAGATCGAAGACGAAAGAGGGATCGCCCATGGCCTGCTTGCCAAGGGCGGTCGGATCGACGCCTGCCTGTTGCAGGAATTTGTCGATGTCGGCGAGGAAGGCCTTTGCGATCATGTCCATGATAGGTTCCTACCGATCAATCAACAAAGAGTCGAGTAGAAAAAACCTATCTTGATAGATTTTGAAGGGAATAACCTATCGAACGCAATCTTGGCCTTGAGCCACAAGCGTGGCGAGGCTAAGAATTTTCCTGGGAGGAAACAGATTGGACAAGCGGGATCCAGCAAAGGGCAAGACGCGCGGCAAGGACAAGGGCCTGCCGTTCCAGGACCCTCATGCCTCGCCCTCGCGCCGCGCCAATCTGCTCGAAGAAGCCATCGGCCGCGAGGTGAAAGGCTTCCGCGAAAAGTTAGGCCTCACCATTGCCGAACTTGCCAAGGCCGCGGACATGTCGGCCGGCATGCTCTCCAAGATCGAGAACGGTGCCACCTCGCCTTCGCTTGCCTCGCTGCAAGCGCTTAGCAAGGCGCTGCAGGTGCCGGTCACCGCGCTGTTCCGCGGCTTCGAGGAAATCCGCGATGCCACCTTCGTGAAGGCGGGCCGGGGCTTGACCATCGAGCGGCGCGGCACGCGGGCCGGTCACCAGTATCAGCTCCTTGGCCACAGCCCGCACGGGCCGGTGATGGTCGAGCCCTATCTCATCACGCTCACCCAGCAGTCCGACGTCTTCCCCACCTTCCAGCATGCGGGCTTCGAGTTTCTTTATATGCTGGAGGGCAACGTGGTTTACCGGCACGGCGACAAGACCTATGACATGCATCCCGGCGATGCCCTGTTCTTCGATGCCGATGCACCGCATGGGCCGGAAGATCTCCGTCAGCTGCCGGCCCGCTACCTGGCTGTGATCTCCTACCGCCGCGAGGAATGAGCCGCCTGCAGGGGCCGCCTGCGTTTACCTGAGTGAATTATTGTTTCCCAACAGTTGATTTCGCCCGAGCTTGCCGCTAGCCTCACCGCAAACATTCACGGAGGGCGCTCCACACATGTGCGGCATCGTCGGACTCTACCTGAAAAACCCCAAGCTGCAGCCCAAGCTGGGCGCGATGTTCAAGCCCATGATCATCGAGATGACCAATCGTGGACCCGATTCCGCCGGCGTCGCCATCTACCGCAATCCGGTGAAGAAGGCCGAGGTCAAGTTCTCGCTGGCGCATGACGATCCCGCCTACAACTGGAAGGGCGTCGATACGGGACTGGAGAAGGCGCTCAAGTGCGACGCCAAGATCAAGGTCATCGGCAATCACTGCATCCTGGTGACCACGGCCAAGGAGGACAAGGTAGTCCAGTGGCTGAAGAAGACCCATCCGCAGGTGCGCGTGGTGGGCTCGGGCCACACCATCGAGATCTTCAAGGAGACCGGCCTGCCGGAGAACGTCTACCAAAAGTTCGATCTCTCCAAGGCCTCCGGCACGCACATCATCGGCCATACGCGCATGGCCACCGAGAGCGCGGTGACCACGGCGGGATCGCATCCTTTCGCCACCGGTGCCGATCTCTGCCTCGTGCACAACGGCTCGCTGTCGAACCACAACCGCCTGCGCCAGAACCTGAAGCGCGAGGGCATGGAGTTCCAGACCGAGAACGACACCGAAGTGGCGGCCGCCTACATGACCTGGAAGATCCGCAACGGCGCCACGCTGAAGCAGGCCTTGGAAGACGGCATCAAGGATCTCGACGGTTTCTACACCTTCCTCGTCGGTACCGCCGACGGCTTCGCGGTGGTGCGCGATCCCATCGCCTGCAAGCATGCGGTGATGGCCGAGACCGACGACTGGGTGGCCATGGCGACGGAGTATCGCGCCATTGCCCATCTGCCGGGTGCCGATGACGCCAAGATCTGGGAACCGGAACCGACAACCATCTACACCTGGGGCGGACACGCATGAACGAACTCGATCTCAAGGCGCTGGGCGTCACCGGCATCAACCAGCGTCTCTACAAGGTTCCCAGGGACTCGAACGAGCGGCACTGGGTCATCTCCAATCCGATGGGACAGCATGCCATCGCCTGTGGCCTCGACGGCCCGCTGCAGGTGGATATCAAGGGGCATGTCGGATTCTACTGCGGCGGCATGAACAAGGAAGCCGAGATCACCATCCATGGCCATGCCGGTGTCGGCGTTGCCGAGAACATGATGTCCGGCGTGGTGTGGATCAAGGGCAATGCCTCGGAGTCGGCCGGCGCCACCGGCAATGGCGGGCTGCTCGTGATCGACGGCGATGCCTCCTCGCGCTGCGGCATCTCGATGAAGGGCATCGACATCGTGGTGGGCGGCTCGGTCGGCCACATGTCGGCCTTCATGGCGCAGCGCGGCAATCTCGTGGTCTGCGGCGATGCCGGAGATGCGCTGGGCGACTCGATCTACGAGGCGCGCCTCTACGTGAAGGGCAAGGTGGTGGGGCTTGGCGCCGACTGCATCGAGAAGGAGATGAAGCCCGAGCATCTCGAAGATCTCGCGCGGCTTCTCGAGCGCGCGAAGCGCAAAGACAATCCCAAGGACTTTCGCCGCTACGGATCGGCGCGCAAGCTCTACAACTTCAACGTCGACCACGCCGACGCGTATTGAGGCTTACCGATGGACACCAATATTCCCCGCACCGTTCCGCGCAAGTCGGCCACCTTCGATGACTATACCCTCTCCGAGATCCGCCGCGCCGCGACCACCGGCATCTATGACATCCGCGGCGCCGGCGCCAAGCGCAAGCTGCCGCATTTCGACGATCTGCTCTTCCTTGGCGCCTCGATTTCGCGCTATCCGCTGGAAGGCTACCGCGAGAAATGCGGCACCGACGTGGTGCTCGGCACGCGCTTCGCCAAGAAGCCGATCGAACTGAAGATTCCCATCACCATCGCGGGCATGAGCTTCGGTTCGCTCTCGGCCCAGGCCAAGGAGGCACTGGGGCGTGGCGCCTCGATGGCAGGCACCTCCACCACCACCGGCGACGGCGGCATGACGCCCG
>JBGSNJ010000236.1:0-11662 GCA_041739715.1 Aestuariivirga sp. | reverse complement strand
GGCGGCAGCCTGATGCTGTCACCCGAAGCTGGCATACTGGCCCTTGTCGCCGCGGGTCTCGCCCTCGCCTTGGTGCGGGCACTCGCCATGCGCAAGATCGGCGGGCAGACGGGCGATGTTTGCGGCGCGGGCCAGGTCATGGCCGAAACCGCCATGCTTGCCGTCTACGCGGCAACCATCTCTTTACCGTAATGGCGAAAGTGATCGGCCAGTTGGGGCCGTCTTGACCTGCTCCCGCGTATGGTCCGGGGACAAACCGCCACGGGAGTTCCGCATGCGTCCTCACTTGCTTGCCGCCATGGTCCTTGCCACCATCACTTGCCTTGCATCGGCACTGCCGGCTCAAGCCGCCATGACCGAACTCAAGGCTGACAAGCGCGGCCACTTCATCGCCTCCGTCGACATCAACGGATCATCGATCAAGGTTCTGGTGGACACAGGTGCAACGGCAGTGGCATTCAGCTACGAGGATGCGCAGGATGTGGGCCTTCGCCCCGGCAGCCTCGACTACAACATCCCGGTGAGCACCGCCAATGGCGTGGCCATGGCGGCCTATGTCAAGATCGACAAGATTTCCATCGACGGGATCGAAGTGGAGGATGTCGATGGCATGGTGGCGCAAGAAGGCGCCATGGATGGCACCTTGCTCGGCATGAGCTTCTTGTCCCGCCTTCGCAGCTTCAAGGTGGAAGACGGCATTCTCTATCTCAGGAACTAGCCGCTTTTGAGCCTGCAAGCGGCGCTTCCCTTGTGCCGCGGCTGGTTGATGGCCATTATTCTCGACTGTCATGAACGCGATGAACCAGCCTGCCATCGAGACGCCCTGCATCAAGATTTGCGTCGTCGATCCCGAAACCGGTTTCTGCATCGGCTGCGGCCGCACGCGCGGCGAGATCGGCGGCTGGCTCGGCATGTCGCCCGAGGAACGCCGGGGCGTGATGAATGTCCTCCCGGACCGGGTCGCGACACTCACGCAGCGCAAGAGCCGCCGGGGCGGCCGGGCCGGCCGCCTTCAGACCGCCAGCCGGATTTGACTCAGAACTGCATCGCGAAATTGGCTTCGACCGAGTAGCTGTCGAGATCCTCGTTCAGCAGGCCTGCCGCCTCGGCCGTCAGCGACAGCTGGGCGTTCGATCCAAACCCGAAATTGAGACCCGCCTGAAGCCGGAGATCGGTCGACGGATCGCTTTCAGTGCCGAAGCCCGAGGTGTCGACGTCGCTGATCATGGTCCAATCGAAAGCAGCACCGGCCCAGGGCTCGACAGTCGCGGTATCGGACAGCGATATGGTATTTCCGACCTGGAAGGACGGTGTCAGCACGCCGGTCTCGATGGTGCGGTCTGCGAAGAGGCCACTCGATTCTTCTTCCCAGTCCTTGGACCATGCAAATGTGAGTCCCGGCGTGAAGCGCCAGGTGTCCTTGTACCAGTAGCCATTTAGGCCCGCCGAGGCCTGAAGCCGGTTGGTGTCGAATTGCAGGAGCCCGCCTGCCTGCTCCGAGTCGACGCGGCTCCCCAGCAAGTTGGCTGAAAAGACGATATTGTCGGTGAGAACGACGCCGACATAGGGGCCGATGCCGATCGTGCTGCTTTGCAAGTCGGTCACCGGGCCGTCGAAGTCGGAGCTTTCGCCGGACACCAGCAGGCCGAGGCTGAACTTCGAGGTGAACTTGTAGTCGATGCCGGCGAGACCCGTGAAGGTCGGGCCATCAAGGTCACCCGCGTCTTCGGTATAGTCGGTATAGAGATAGCGGCCATCGGCCCAGGCGTTCCATCTGGTGGCCGGCGCCGCCACGGCGCTGACGTCGGCCGTGGGCGCGATCACGAATCCGGAGGGCGCAAGCCTCTGATCCACATCTCCGGCGATGATCCCGGTAAGGCCCGTGGGCTGAACTTGCATGGGGCCAAAGCCGAAGCTGCGCGCCAGCATGCGCTGGACAACGCCCGGCACATAGACAGTGTTCTGCCGGGCGAGGTCGCCAGCCGCGCAGGTGTTCACATAGCCGCCAAAGAACTCGTCACTGCTTTCATAGCCCTGGACGAACACTTCGCAGTCGTTGCGTTCGCCGTCCGTCGATGACTGCGCCAATGCGGCAGGCGCTGCCAGCATCAAGCCGGCCGCCACGATGAAAATAGATCTCTTCAGCATGTCCTCTTCCCTGCCCCGACTGCTTTTTGCACCAGAGTTGCCCTCGGGGGCAAGTCACTATTCGGCTGCAATCGATACCAGTTGAAGGCGGGATGCGACCTGCTCTGCCGCTTTCTCGAGGACGTCGAGACCAGCGCCCGGCCTTGAGGCTTCTTCCGAGAGCACCCGGCGCCACAGCTTGCCGCCCGGCAGGCCGTGGAAAAGACCCAGCATGTGGCGTGTGACATGCTGCAGCCAGACCCCGTTTGCGAGCTGCTCCGCGATATAGGGTTTCATCCGCTCCACGATGTCGAGCGCCGAGATGGCTGCAGCAGGTTCCCCGAAGATGCGGCTATCGACGTCATGGAGGACCCAAGGCGTGTGGTAGGCGGCGCGGCCCAGCATCACGCCGTCGACATGGGCAAGATGGGTTTCCGCCTGGCTCATGGTCTCGATGCCGCCGTTGATGATCACGCTGAGGCCGGGATGCTTCTGCTTCAGGCGGTAGACGCGCTCATGGTTGAGCGGCGGGATTTCGCGGTTCTCCTTCGGTGACAGTCCCTTCAGCCACGCCTTCCTGGCATGGACGACGAAGGTGGTGCAGCCCGACTGCATGACCGTCTCGACGAAGCGGGTGAAGTCTTCCTCCTCGTCCTGGTCGTCGATGCCGATCCGGCACTTGACCGTGACAGGCACATTCACGGCATCGCGTATGGCGCCGATGCAATCGCGCACCAGGCCGGGCTCGGCCATGAGGCAGGCGCCGAAGCGCCCGGTCTGCACCCGGTCCGATGGGCAGCCGACATTGAGGTTGATCTCGCTATAGCCGAAATCCTCGCCCCACTTCGAGGCCTCCGCCAGAAGGGCCGGATCGCTGCCGCCGATCTGCAGCGCAACGGGCTGTTCGCGCGCATCGAAGCCCAGAAGCCGCTGCCGGTCGCCATGCCGGATCGCCAGCGCCGTCACCATCTCGGTATAGAGCAGCGCACGGCGCGTCAGATGGCGATGGAACATCCGGCAATGCCGGTCGGTCCAGTCCATCATGGGCGCAACGGCGAATGTCTTGTCCTTGTTCTTCAATGGTCCACCATCATGCAGCCGGCTGGTCGGGCGCGGCATCTTGTTCCGGCTCTACAACAGCAAGCCGGTGTTCGTCAAAACAGGGCATGCCCGGTCGTGCAGCGTTTGCTCCGGCAACATAAGGAAAAACTATTCAATAGTGCATGAATATCTGTTTTTCCGAATGCCAGATTTCCCATAGTGGAAAGGAGGTTGACGCGCGGCACATTCAGGAGGGGACGGCAAAGATGGCAATCGAAACGGTTGAGACGCTCATCATCGGCGGGGGCCAGGCCGGTCTGGCCATGAGCGCCCACTTGAGCAAGCAAGGCTTGCCTCACCTCGTCCTCGAGCGTCACCGGATTGCCGAGCGCTGGCGCTCGGAAAGATGGGACTCGCTGGTTGCCAATGGCCCCGCCTGGCACGACCGGTTTCCGGCGATGACATTCGATGGCATCGACCCCGACAGCTTTGCGACCCGTGACCGGATCGTGAGCTACTTTGAAACCTTCGCCGGACAGATCGCGGCCCCGATTCGCTGCGGCGTCGAGGTCACGTCGGTCGAGCGGAAGTCCGACGGGTCCGGCTACCGCGCCGAAACCTCCGCGGGCGTGATCGAAGCGGTGAACGTGGTGGCCGCCACCGGGCCGTTCCAGCGCCCCATTATCCCCACCGTGGTGCCGGCGGAAGCCGGGATCATGCAGATCCACTCCAATGGCTACCGCAACCCCGGCCAATTGCCTGAGGGCGCGGTATTGGTGGTGGGCGCGGGGTCTTCCGGCGCGCAGATCGCCGATGAACTGATGCGCGCGGGCAAGCGCGTCTACCTTTCGGTCGGTCCGCATGACCGGCCGCCGCGGGCCTATCGCGGCAAGGACTTCGTCTGGTGGCTGGGCGCGCTCGGCCAATGGGATGCCAAAACCCGTGAACCCGGCATGGAGCATGTCACGATTTCTGTCAGCGGTGCCCATGGCGGGCACACGGTCGACTTCCGCCGCCTTGCTGCCGGCGGGATGACACTGGTGGGCCGGGCGCAGGCCTTCGAGAACGGCGTCATGCACTTTGCGCCCGATCTCAGGCAGAACATCTTGCGCGGCGACCAAAATTATCTCTCGGTGCTGGATGCCGCCGATGCCTATATCGCCCGGCAAGGCCTCGACTTCCCCAAGGAGCCCGAGGCCCGCGTCATCGATGCGGACCCGGCTTGCGTCACCGATCCCCTGCTCAGCCTGAACCTTGCGGACGCAGGCGTGACGTCGATCGTCTGGGCGACGGGCTTTGCCCTCGACTTCGGATGGCTGAAGGCCGGCACCTACGACCAGAAGGGCACACCGATGCATGAGCGCGGCGTGTCGGCGGTGCCGGGACTCTACTTCCTCGGACTGGCATGGCTGTCGCGGCGGGCCTCGCCCTTCATCTGGGGCGTCTGGCATGATGCGGAGTATCTCGCGGGCCATATCGCCGCGCGCCGCAAGGCCTGACCCCAAGAGCCTCGCAGGGCCGTCTTCCCATGCGGGGACTCGCGTGGCATCCTCTGCCCTCGCAAGAGTGTGGAGGTTATCATGCGCATCCTGTTCCGCAATGCGAGCATCATCGACGCCAGCGGGGCCGCGCCCTTCAAGGGCACCATCTGCGTGGAGGGCGAGCGCATCGCGGCGGTGTGGCGCGAGGGTCAGGACTCCAGCACGTCAGCCGCCGACGAGGTGATCGATTGCGAGGGCCTGACGCTGATGCCCGGCATGACGGAAGCGCATTGCCACATCTCGTTCAACGACCTCGCCTCCATGTACCAGGCGATCGAGATCCAGCCCGAGGACCATTCACTGTTGGCGCTCTCGAATGCGCAGATGCTGCTGGAGCGCGGATTCACGAGCCTGTTCTCGGCCGCCTCCGCAAAGCCGCGTGTCGACGTCGCGGTGCGCGACGCCATCAACAAGGGCTTGTTCGCAGGCCCCCGCATACGGGCGGCGGGACAGGAAATTTCTCCGTCGGGAAATCTGGGCGACCTCGACAACAACTATCTCACGTTTCCGCGCAATGTGCGCTTCACCGTCACCTGCGACGGCGCGGACGAGTTCACCCGGGCAGCGCGGCTCGCGGCGCGCGATGGCGTCGACACGATCAAGGTCAATGTCTCGGGCGACCGCGACTGGGGCCACATGCATGCCGACGACACGGTGACGGTGATCGCCGAGCGCGAGCTTGCGGCGGTGGTGGAGGTCGCCACGGCACGCAAGCTGATGGTTGCCACTCACTGCACCAGTTCGTCTGGTGTGAAGATGTGCGTGCGGCAGGGCGTGCATGTCATCTATCATGCGCCCCACGCGGATGAAGAAGCGCGCGACATGCTGGAGGCGGCGAAGGACCGCGTCTTCGTGGCGCCCGCGGCAGGCCTGCCGATCAGCATGCTGCGGCGGCACGCGGAGTTCGGCCTCAACTGGAGCGCCGCAAAGATCGCCTCCATGGAAAGCGAGGTTGAGACCGTGACGCGCTGCATGACGGATCTCCACCGGCGCGGCGTGCGCGTGCTGCCGGGCGGCGACTATGGCGCCTTCATCACCAATCCGATCGGCGAGAATGCGAAGGACCTCGAGCACTTCGTCAACCTCTTCGGATTTTCGCCGATGGAGGCCATCGTGGCGGCGACGCGGCAGGGTGCCGAACTGATGCGCATGGAAAACGATACAGGCCAGATCAAGCCCGGCTTCCTCGCCGATCTTCTGGTGATAGACGGCAATCCGCTGGACGACATCAGCATCCTGCAGGACCGGAGCCGCATGCTGGCGGTGATGAAGGGCGGGCGATTTGCCAGGCGGGATGCCGCATTGGAAAAGGCCGCGCGCCCCAGCCGAAAGGCTGCGTAAAGGCCTCAGCGCACCCGGGTGCCGGTCGTCGCGTCGAAGACGAAGAGGCGGTCGCGGACGAGCGAAATGCCGATGTTCTCGCCGATCACGCCGGTAAAATCCTTCGGCGCCTTGACGGTGAGCATGTCGCCGCCGGTCTTGACCGTCACCAGCGTGTGGTCGCCGATGAGTTCGACCGCGTAGATCTCGGCCACAAGCTGACCACTGCCGGGGGGCACGACGCCACAGTCTTCCGGACGCACGCCGAGGATCGACTTGGCGATGCGGCCTGAAACGGGGACATCGACCTTGGCACCCGCCGTCTGGAATACGGAGCCTTCGATACTGCCGTGCACGACATTCATGGGGGGCGAGCCGATGAACTGGGCGACGAAGAGATTGGCGGGATCGTTGTAGATGCTGGCGGGCGTGTCGAGCTGCTGCAATACGCCCTTTTCGAGAATCGCCACGCGATGCGCGAGCGTCATGGCTTCGATCTGGTCATGCGTGACATAGAGGGTCGTGGTGCCGAGGGTGGATTGCATGTGCTTCAGTTCGGCGCGCATGTGGCCGCGGAGCTTGGCATCGAGGTTCGACAGCGGCTCGTCCATGAGGAACACGGAAGGACGGCGCACCATGGCGCGGGCGAGCGCCACACGCTGCCTCTGGCCGCCCGAGAGCTGGCGGGGATAGCGGTCGAGCAGCATGTCGATCTGTACCTGCGCGGAGGCTTCCTTGATGGCGGCCTCCTGCTCGGACTTCGGCACCTTCCGCACCTTCAGGGGAAAGCCGATGTTCTCCGCCACGGTCTTGTGCGGGTAGAGCGCATAGGACTGGAACACCATCGAGACATCGCGGTACTTCGGCAGCACGTCGGTCACGTCGCGGTCGCCGATGAGGACGCGGCCCGAGCTTGCCGTCTCGAGGCCCGCGAGGATGCGCAGCGCCGTCGTCTTGCCGGACCCCGAGGCGCCCAGCAGCACGAGGAATTCACCGGGCGCAATCTTCAGGGAGAGTTCCTCGAGAACGCGCACCGGTCCGAATGACTTCGCTATTCCGTCGAATGTGACCGGAACGCCGGTTGTTGCGGTTGCCATCAAACGAACCCCTGCCCCTTAACCCTTGACCGCGCCAAGCAGAACGCCCTTGGCGATGAATCTTTGAAGAATGATGGCCATGACGATTACCGGAATGATCATGACCACGATGATGGCGCACATTTCCCACCAGAGGATGCCGCGTTCGCCCGCATTCTTGGCGGCCACCATGATCGGCATGGTCTGAGCCTTGGCGGTCGAAAGGAAGACGGCGAAGAGATATTCGTTCCAGTTCAGGATGAGTGTCAGGAGTGTCGTTGCCGCAAGGCCAGGCCGCGTGAGCGGCAGGACGATGTCCCAGAAGATTCCAAGCCGCGTGGCACCGTCAAGCTGGGCCGACTCCTCAAGCTCGATCGGGAGATTGGCAAAGAAGTCATGCATCAGCCAGACCACGATGGGCAGGTTGGCGACAGCATAGACGAGGATGAGGGCCAGGTGCGTGTCGACCATGCCGACGGCCTGGAACATCATGTAGACGGGAATGATCACCACCACCGGCGGCAGAATGCGCTGGGAGATGATCCAGAACAGGATGTCGCCATTGCTGAGCCTGGCCTTGAAGTGCTTTCCCAGCGTGCGCGCCAGAAGAAAGAACAGCGCCAGCGCGACAGCCGCCGTGATGGCCCAGTGAACGCCGGCATAGGTCGTGGCGAGGATCGACCCCAGCGCCAGGAGAACAAAGACGACGATATTGCCGAACCTGGGCTTGTACTGGATGCGCGCCAGCGCATAGGCCGCCATGCTGCCGATGGTGACGCAGAGTGCGGTCGATGCGACGCTGATCACCAGCGAATTGGTGTAGGCCAGATAGACCTTGCAGATCTGCGGTTCCATCGGCTGCAGCTTGACGAAAGGCGAGAGCAGGAAGGCGAAGGAATTGTAGCCCAGCAGCACGACCTGGCGGCCGATGGCGTAGAGGTCACAGAACGGATCGGTGGCGAATTGCGTGCGCCAGGCATCGAGTGTCGGCTGGAAGTCCACGAACGGAATGAAGTACGGCCCCTCGTTCACCGACTGCGCCGACTTGAACGCGGTGATCACGACCCAATAGAGAGGAAAGAGAACGAAGGCGGACCAGAAGATCAGGATGGAATAGGCCACGAGTTTCGCCATTGGCGACATCTTGCCCATGGCCGGCGGCTCGAACAGCCGTTCCATGAGGCTGCGGTTGGCCTTGTCGAACTTGAAAGTCGTTTCACTCATGCGTGGGCCTTCCGCAACTGCTTGAGGACGACATAGTTGAAGAACGAGGCGCAGACGACCACGGTGACGATCAGCAGCAGATAGGCCACTGCGGCAGATGAGCCATAGTCATTGGCTCGCCACAGGAAGACGGAGTGCAGCGACATCGACTCGGTTGCAATGCCAGGGCCGCCGGACGTCATGATGTTCGGCAGGTCGACGATCTTGAAGGCCTCGATCATGCGAATGAGGATGACGGTCGCAGCGACTGGCACGATCTGCGGCCAGATGATCTCGCGGAAGATCTGCACGCTCGACGCTCCGTCGACCTGTGCTGCCTCGACATGATCGCGCGGAACGTTTTCGAGAGCGGCAAGCATCACGATGAAGATGAAGGGAATCCACTGCCAGCTGTCGCCCACCACGACGAACCAGCGCGCCGCCCAGGCATCGGTCGACCAGGCCCAGTCGCGCAGGCCGATGAACTCCCAGAACGGCTGGAACGGGCCCTTGGTGATATCGAGGATCATCTTGAAGGCGTAGCCGACGCCCAGGGGCGTGATCATCAGCGGAATGAAGAAGATCACGCGGAAGAAATTCTTGCCGGAAATCGGCTGCGAGCACAGGAAGGCCAAGGCCGTGCCGATGACGAACTGGATGGCGCAGCCGACAATCACGTAGAACAGCGTGGTCAGCAATGTGCCCCAGGGATTGCCGCTCAACAGCGTAGTGCTGAGCAGCAACGTCAGCGCGATGGCGCCTGCGGCCGAAATCAGACGGCCGGTCATGCCGACCCATGTGGTCTTGCCGAGCGACCTGAAGAGCCACCAGAGCACCGCCGCGATGACGATGATGCTGAAGATCCAGCCCAGGAGACTCATCTGACCGACGCGGCCGAGGAAGTGGACCTGCTCGTTGCCGACGAACTGCTTCATGAAATTCTGCAGCCAGACGAAACGGAACTGCAGGCCATTGGCCGTAAACTTCACGCGGCTCAGCGCGAAGACGATCGAATAGAATGTCGGGAAGATCGCGAAGATGAGAATGAGCGTGACGGCGGGTGCAATGAAGAAGGTGCGGGAATGGCGGTCGACCCATTCGCCCCAGCTTTCCTTGTAGACTGTCGTGTCGCCTGTCACTTGCCCACCGGAATTGTTTGACCGCCATCGACCGGGCTGATGCCGGACACATATGCCGAGAAAGAGACCCCGGCTTGCGCCGGGGCACCGAAAGTCATGGTTGGCGGGACCGGTATCTTCAGCCGGTCCCGCCCTGCTTCATGAATTAGCCGCCCGTGCCGAGTGCGAGGGCCTGGGCCTTGATCTGAGCATCACGGCCGAAGTCTTCCGTGATTTCTTCCCAGCCGGCTTCGATGTTGGCCAGAGCTTCGTCAACGGTGATCTCGTTCGCGAGATAGCGCGCGAGCTCACGGTCCAGCACGACGCCCGAGTAGGACTGCGCACCGGGGATCTTGAAGTCCGAAGCCATGTTCGGGTTGCCCAAGGCGCCGTTGATGGCACCGAGGTAGTTCTCGGCCGCTTCCTTCGAGAAGCCGGCCTTCACCCATGGTTCGACGTTGGTGAGTTGCGACACGCGATACGCATTGTAGCCCGTCCAGCCGATCGTCACGTCGACGTTGGATTGCGCGGCCTGGTTCATGTACGACAGGAATGCGTAGGCCGCTTCCTTCTTCTTGGGATCGGCCTTGGCGTTCACGGCACCAGCCCAGCCACCGAAGGCGGCGAAGGGCGCGTAGTTGATGCCATCGATCGCGTAAGGCGCGTTTTCCTTCGTCACAGGCACAAGCTTGCCCGTGGCACGGTCTAGCACTTCCGTGGAGCCCAAAGCTGAGATGGCATAGAGCTTGTCCTTGATGGCGCCAGCATCGGGTTCGATCGACATCGGCCCTGGGTCACCCCATTCAATGATGACACCACAGCGGCCAGCCTTGAACACAGCACGCGTATCGCCGATGTCCATATTCAGTTCTTCCGGCGGTCCGTACTTGCCGGTTTCCTTGTACAACTCGAAGGCCTTCTTCCAGGCCTCGTTGTTAATCAATGGCTTCATCGTGGCATTGTCAAAGTGGAACCCCTGAGCGGTTCCCTGAGTCTGCACGAACGCTGCAGCCATGGTCTGAATGGCCATGTAGGACTGGGCGTTGCGCTTCTTGAAGATGCAGGAGCCGTAGTCCGGCTGGCCGTCGCCATTCATGTCCTTGCCATGAATCTTGGAGGCGACGTCGATGTAATCCTGCCACGTCTTGGGTGGCTGCAGGCCATTCGCATCCAGAATGTCCTTGCGATAGTAGACCATCTGGAAGTCACCATCGACCATGAGCAGCTTGGTCTTGCCGCCGATCTTCTGGCCGAACTCGCGGAAATAGGTTGCGATGTCCGGCAGGTCGATCTTGGTGTCCTTGGCAACATAGGGATCGAGATCCTCGAGCAGGCCCGCCGCATCGAGTTCCACGCCCCAGCCGGCGGCGAAGACGCCGACGTCGATCGAGTTGGTTCCGGTCGTCCAGTCGGTCTGGATCTTCTGGAAGATTTCCGCGAAGGGCACTTCGCTGACAACGATCCTGGCGCCGGTGGTGGCCTCGAACTCCTTGCCACGCTCGGCAAGGCGGCCGGCGATGACCGGGCCCGGGCGCGTAAGGATGTTGATGGTCACGCCATCGTATTCACCTGCATGCGACGAGGCAGCGAGGCCGCACATGGCCACGCCGGCCATCACGGCAGCAGAGATTGCTTTCCGAAAAGACATCTTTTGGGTCCTCCCAATTTTGCGCAACCCTCTTTCGCGGGGCTGCATCGGGCGGGAGACTATTCGACCACACCGCGATGTCAATAATGCTTGCCGATCAATGGCTAAATTAATTTCCCGTGCTGCAGTGCAGTATTTATTTCGGTGATCAAAATTGCGGCTTGGACTTGGTGCGGAACGCCGCGATTCCAACTCTCAGGTCATCGCTTGCCGCTGCAACGGCACCGGCCAGCGCCTCCAGCGGGCGTTCGGTCTCCTCACCCTCAACCGCATTGATCAGCATCTTGGTTGCCTGCGTGGCGATCGGCCCCCGCGCCACGAGCCTTGCGGCAAGTTCGCGCGCGGCCTCAAGCGAATTGCCGCGGGGCACCACCGAATCGACAAGGCCGAGGGCCAGCCCCTGCTCCGCCGTGAAGACCTCTCCCAACAGGGCCATGCGCCGAACCACCTGCGAGCCGAATCGCCGCACCGTGCGCTGCGTGCCGGACCAGCCAGGAATGACGCCAAGTCCGGTTTCGGGTGATCCCAGCTTCACATGCTCCTCGGCCACCCGGAAATCTGCCGTAGCCGCCAGTTCCAGCCCGCCGC
>JBGSNJ010000205.1:0-2312 GCA_041739715.1 Aestuariivirga sp. | reverse complement strand
GAGCATCATGGTGTTGGGCTTGTAGAACAGCGTGTTGTCGATGCCGGCATAGCCCGAGGCGAGCGAGCGCTTGACGAAGAGGCAGGTGGCCGCCTTGTCGACGTCGAGGATGGGCATGCCGTAGATCGGCGAGGACTTGTCATCGCGCGCCGACGGGTTGGTGACGTCGTTGGCGCCGATGACGAAGGCGACATCGGACTGGGCGAACTCGGAATTGATGTCCTCGAGTTCGAACACCTCGTCATAGGGCACGTTGGCTTCCGCCAGGAGCACGTTCATGTGGCCGGGCATGCGGCCGGCGACCGGATGGATGGCGTATTTGACCTCGACGCCGTGGTGCTTGAGCTTGTCGGCCATTTCCCTGAGTGCATGCTGCGCCTGGGCGACGGCCATGCCGTAGCCGGGCACGATGATGACCTTGGAGGCGTTCTTCATCAGGAAGGCCGCGTCTTCGGCCGAGCCCTGCTTGACCGTGCGGTCGATGCCGTCATCGGCGGCTGCGGCCACCGTCTCGCCGCCGAAGCCGCCGAGGATGACGGAGATGAAGGAGCGGTTCATGCCCTTGCACATGATGTAGGACAGGATCGCGCCGGAGGAGCCGACCAGCGCGCCGGTGATGATGAGCGCGAGGTTGCCGAGCGTGAAGCCGATGCCGGCGGCGGCCCAGCCGGAATAGGAGTTGAGCATCGAGACGACGACCGGCATGTCGGCGCCGCCGATCGGGATGATGATGAGGACGCCCAGCACCAGCGAGACGATGACGATGAGCCAGAAGAGCACGATGCTGCCGGTGGCGACGAAGAGCGCGATGAGCGCCACGAGGACCAGGGCGAGAACCGCGTTCACCATGTGGCGCGCGGGCAGCATGATGGGCTTGCCGGACATGCGCCCATCGAGCTTCAGGAAGGCGATGATCGAGCCGGTGAAGGTGATGGCGCCGATGGCGACGCCGAGCGACATCTCGACGAGGCTCGGGCCGTGGATGGCGTCGACCGTGCCGATACCGAAGGATTCAGGCGCATAGAGCGCGGCCGCCGCTACGAGGACGGCGGCAAGGCCGACCAGCGAGTGGAAGGCTGCGACGAGCTGCGGCATGGCCGTCATCGGGATGCGGCGCGCGATAACGGCACCAGCGCCGCCGCCGATGGCAAGGCCCGCGACGATGAGCACGAGCGCGGAAAAGGAGGGCTCGGCCCAGACCAGCGTCGTCAGCATGGCGATGGCCATGCCGATCATGCCGAACATGTTGCCCTGGCGCGAGGTCTCGGGATGCGAGAGGCCGCGCAGCGCCAGGATGAAGAGGACGCCCGAGGCGAGATAGAGGAGTGCGGTGATGTTCTGCATTGCCCCGGCCTATCTCTGCTTCTTCTTGTACATGGACAGCATTCGCTGGGTGACCAGGAAGCCGCCGAAGATGTTGACGGATGCGAGCACCAGAGCGAGGAAGCCGAAGACTGTCGCAGCCCCGCTTGCCGCCGAGATGCCGACCGCGAGCAGCGCGCCGACGACGATGACGGAGGAAATCGCGTTGGTGACAGACATCAGCGGCGTGTGCAGCGCCGGCGTCACCGACCACACGACGTAGTAGCCGACGAAGATGGCGAGCACGAAGGCCGCGAACTGGAAGATGAAGGGGTCGATCGCGCCGCCGCTGGCGCCATGCGCCACTACGCCCGCCGCTTCCGCTGCGCCGCCCTGCTGAGTGGCGGCAAGCGTTGCCTCGACCGCCTTCTCGACGGCGCGCTGCGCGGCATTGGCCGCCTGGATGGCGACTTCGTTCGCCTGCTCGGCGAGTTCCCTCGACTTTGCCGCATAGGCCTTGGCGGCCTCGAGCGCCTGCTGTGCCGTGTCGCTCATTTCGCCGCTCCCTTCGCTGGCTTTGCCGGTTTTTCCTTCGGGGCACTCTCAGCCTTATCGGCGGGCTCATCCTTGCCGGCAAAGGCCGGGTGGATTACTGCGCCGTCCTTCGTCAGCAGCGTCGCCTTGACGAGCTCGTCATCCCAGTTGACCGCAAGCTTCTTCGCCGCCTTGTCAACCATGGTCTCGAGGAAGGCGAGGAGGTTCTTGGCGTAGAGCTGCGAGGCGGTGGCGGCGATGCGGCCGGCCATGTTGGGGAAGCCGACAATGGAAACGCCGCCGGCGCGCACGATCTCGCCGGCCTTGGCGCCCTCGACATTGCCGCCGCGCTCGACCGCAAGGTCGACCACGACCGAGCCCGGCGCCATCGACTCCAGCATTTCCTTGCTGACAAGCCTCGGTGCCGGCCGCCCGGGAATGAGCGCCGTGGTGATCACGATATCCTGCTTGGCGAT
>JBGSNJ010000196.1:0-7825 GCA_041739715.1 Aestuariivirga sp. | reverse complement strand
CCGCGCTGCAGCCGTGCCGCAAGGGCGGCGACTTCGGCGACAAGGTCCGCCCGGACCGGAACCGCCTTTTCTGCCGCGGCCGTGGGCGTGGGGGCCCGGAGGTCAGAGGCGAAGTCGATGAGCGTCGTATCCGTCTCGTGTCCGACCGCCGAAATAAGCGGGATTTCGCTGGCGGCGGCGGCGCGTACCACCACCTCTTCGTTGAATCCCCAGAGGTCCTCGAGGGAGCCACCGCCACGCGCCACGATGATGACGTCCGGCCGCGGCGTCATGCGGTTGAAACCCGCGATGGCCGCAGCCACTTCGGCAGCACTCGTCTCGCCCTGGACCCGCACGGGCCAGACGATCACATGGCGCGGAAAGCGCTCGTTGAGGCGGTGCAGGATGTCGCGGATCACAGCGCCCGTTGGCGAGGTCACGACGCCGATCACCCTGGGCAGATAGGGCAGCGCGCGCTTGCGGTCCGGGTCGAAAAGGCCCTCGGCGGCGAGCTTTCTCTTGCGCTCCTCAAGCAGGGCCATGAGCGCGCCGACGCCTGCCGGCTCGACGTTCTCGATGATGATCTGATAGCCGGACTTCATCGGGTAGGACGAAATCTTGCCGGTTGCGATGACCTCGAGACCCTCCTGCAACTTGGCGCGCAGCCGGCCAAAGCTGCCGCGCCAGATCACTGCGTCCAGCTTTGCCCCCTCGTCCTTGATCGCAAAATAGCAGTGGCCCGAGGAATGCGGCCCGCGATAGCCTGAAATCTCGCCCCTGACCCGGACATGGCCGAAGCGGTCCTCCAGCGTCCGCTTGAGCGCGTGGGCGATCTCGGTGACCGAGAACTCGCCGAGATTGGCCTTAGCTTCCTCGATGACCTCGCCGGTCTCCGGATCGTGATTCCAGATGGTGGACATTCAAATTCTGCCCTTTGATTCCGGGACATCAAATGCGAGAAGGCGGCGGAAAGCAAGGACGCCACCCATGAACATCCTCCTGATCGGCTCCGGCGGCCGCGAACACGCCCTGGCCTGGGCCATCTCCGCCAGCCCCTTGTGCGACAAGCTCTTCTGCGCGCCAGGCAATCCCGGCATCGACCAGGTCGCAAGGGTGGTCGATTTCAAGATTGCTGATCATGGGGCCGTCATCGCCTTCTGCAAGGCAGAGGCGATCGGCCTCGTGGTCGTGGGTCCCGAAGCGCCGCTTGTGGCCGGACTGTCGGACGACCTTCGTGCGGCGGGCATCAAGGTTTTCGGCCCGTCGAAATTCGCCGCCCAGCTTGAAGGCTCGAAGGGCTTCACCAAGGACATCTGCGCCAAGCATGGCATTCCGACGGCCGCCTACGGTCGCTTCAGCGACAGAGACAAGGCGCTTGCCTATCTGGAGTCCCACGGCGCCCCCATCGTCATCAAGGCCGACGGTCTTGCAGCGGGCAAGGGCGTGACCGTCGCCATGACAATGGCGGAAGCCCGCGCCGCCGTCGCGGACATCTTCAGCGGCAAGTTCGGTGGGGCCGAATGCGTGATCGAGGAATTCCTCGAGGGCGAGGAGGCCAGCTTCTTTGTGCTGACGGATGGAAAGAACGCGTTGCCGCTCACCACAGCACAGGATCACAAGCGCGTCGGCGATGGCGACACCGGACCCAATACCGGCGGCATGGGTGCCTACTCGCCGGCGCCCTGCATGACGCCCGCGCTGTGCAACGAGGCGCTGGAGCGCATCGTCAAACCGACCATCCGCGCGCTTGCCGACATGGGCCATCCCTACCTGGGCGTACTCTACGCCGGATTGATCCTCACCCGGGACGGTCCCAAGCTCATCGAGTACAACGCCCGCTTCGGAGATCCCGAATGCCAGGTGCTGATGATGCGGCTGAAAGACGACCTCGTGGCGCTGCTGCTGGCCTGTTGCGATGGGACACTCGACCGCATGTCGGTGCGCTGGTTCGACGAGGCGGCACTGACCATCGTTCTCTGCGCCAAGGGTTATCCGGGCGAGGTCGTCAAGGGTTCGGCCATCCGCGGTCTCGAGGGAGCAGGCAGCCTGGAGGGCGTCGAGATCTTCCATGCCGGCACCGCCCTGAAAAATGGAGAACTCGTCGCCAATGGCGGGCGGGTGCTCAACGTCACGGCCATCGGCAAGACAGTGCGCGAGGCCCAGGCCCGGGCCTATGCAGCGGTCGACCGTATCGACTGGCCCGAGGGTTTCTGCCGACACGACATCGGCTGGCGCGCCATCGCGCGGGAAGAAGACAGGTGATGAGCATGGCCGCTCGGCCCGGATGCCGCCAGCACGTACAATTGCCGAGGACTTGGCGCAGTTCACCGCCGGGGTGTAACCTCCCGCCATGAACCAGCTGCTCCCCTCCACCCGCGAACATCGGTTGCGCATCGGCGACGCCGATATCTTTGCCCGCATCGGCGGCCATGGCCCTCCCTTGCTCCTCATTCATGGATTTCCGCAAACCCATGCCATGTGGCACCGGATCGCGCCTGATCTCATGAAGCGCTTCACCTGCGTGATGCCCGATCTTCGGGGTTATGGATACTCGTCCTGCCCGCTGAACGGCCCCGATCACTTCGCCTATTCCAAGCGCGCCATGGCGAACGACCTGCTGCATCTGATGCAGGAGTTCGGGCATGACAACTTTGCCGTGGTAGGTCATGACCGGGGCGGCCGCGTTGGCTATCGCATGGCTTTGGATCATCCGGGCCGCGTGTCCCGCCTCTGCGTGCTTGACATCGTGCCAACCTATGCGATGTGGCACAATTTCACCGTCAAGCTTGCGATGAAGACCTATCACTGGCTGTTTCTTGCGCAACCCAATCCCCTGCCCGAAATGTTGATCGAGCGCGCACCCGTTGCCTATCTCGACTATACGCTGGCCAGCTGGACGAAATCGAAGGACCTGTCGGCCTTCAGCGAGTCCGCGCTCGCCGAATACCGGACGCATTATGCGACTCCGGAACACATCCACGCCACCTGCAACGACTATCGCGCAGGCGCCACCTATGATCTTGCCGCGGACGAAGCCGACCGCGCCGCGGGAAAGAAGATCGCCTGCCCCGTCCTGGCACTTTGGGGAGATGCCGGCATTCCCAGCGAGACGGAGTCCCCGCTGCAGGCCTGGCGCCCGTGGTGCGACGCGCTTGATGGCAGGGGCATCGACAGCGGCCACTTCATGGCCGAGGAGAATCCCGCTGCGACCCTTGCCGCGCTTCTGCCGTTCCTCACCCATGCGCATTGACCGGCAACAGGCCTTCACCGGCACGACAGCAGCCGACATTCCCGCCTCGGCGCTGTGCGACTACCTCTCCAACACCATCGATGGCTTCGAAGGACCGCTGGAGGTCTCGCGCTTCAAGGGCGGTCAGTCGAACCCGACCTATCGCCTCGGCACCCCGCGGAGGCACTATGTGCTGCGCCGCAAGCCCTTCGGCAAGCTGCTGCCTTCCGCCCATGCGATCGAGCGCGAGTACCGGATCACGGACGCACTGTCCCTCGCCGGGTTTCCGGTGGCGCGGCCGCTTCATCTTTGTACGGATGACTCTGTCATCGGAGCAACCTTCTATGTGATGGAGCATGTCGAAGGCCGCGTCTTCTGGGAGCCCTGGGCACCAGGACTCTCTCCGCCAGCGCGCAACGCAGTCTTCAAATCCATGAACCACTCGCTTGCTGAGCTTCATGGGTTCGACTTTGCGGCTGCCGGACTTTCCGACTTTGGCAAGCCGCAGGGCTATGTCGCCCGCCAGATCCGTCGCTGGAGCGAGCAGTACAGAGCGTCCGAGACAGAGCGCATCGCCGACATGGACCGCCTCATCGCCTGGCTGCCAGATGCGGCACCGCCCGACTCGGGGGCCGCAGTGGTCCATGGCGATTTCCGTCTCGACAACTGCATCATTCACCCTGCGGAGCCTCGCGTTTCCGCTGTCCTGGACTGGGAGCTTGCAACGATCGGCGATCCCGTCGCAGATTTCACATACCTTCTCATGCCCTGGTTCATGCCCGTCTCGGAAACCGGAGCCGGCGTGGGCTCGCTTGTGGGTCACACGGAAGATCCCGGAATTCCCCGTTTCGAGAGCTACATCGAGGACTATTGCACGCAGACGGGACGCGCCGCGCTGCCAAGCTTGAATACCTATATGGCCTATAACTTCTTCCGGCTCGCCGCGATCCTTCAGGGCATCCTGGGCCGGGTCAGAGACGGCACGGCGGCCAGTGCCGAGGCCGCCACCATGGCGAGGCAGGTGCGGCCGCTGGCGGAGACGGCCTGGCATTTCGCAAAGAAGGCTGGCGCATGAGCGGTCTCAGGATCGGCCTGGCACTGGGCGGCGGCAGTGCCCGCGGGCTTGCCCATATCCCCATGCTCGAGGTCTTCGACGAGCTCGGCCTCCAGCCATCCGTCATTGCCGGCTGCTCGATCGGTTCACTGATCGGATCGGCCTATGCCAGCGGCATGAGCGCCCGCGACATCCGTGATCATGCCGAACTCCTGCTGAACAACCGCATCGACGCATTCCGCTATGTCTTCGGCGCCAAGCGCGCCAGACTGCGCGACCTGCTGGCCCTGCGCGGCCTCGCCTCCTTCCATGTACAGGGCGAGAAACTGGTCGAGCTCGCGCTGCCCGAGGGCGTTCCGGCTCTGATCGAGCACACCCGAATCCCCTTCAAGGTCATCGCGACGGACTACGACGCGATGGAGGAGCGAGTCTTCGTCACCGGACCATTGGTCCGCGCGGTGGGCGCCTCGATCGCAATCCCCGGCGTGATTCTCGGGCCGACGATCGATGGCCATGTCCATGTCGATGGCGGTGTCACCAATCCGGTGCCCTTCGATCATGTGCGCGACGGCACCGATCTCGTGGTGGCCGTCGATGTGACCGGCCGGCCGCGGCCGCCCGTCCGCCTCCATCATTCCAACATGGAACTTGCCATAGGGTCACTACTCATCATGTTCCATCAGGTGGCCGAGCTGCGCCGCAGGCTGACGCCGCCCGACATCTACGTGGCGCCGCCTTTGCTCGCTTTCTCGGGAGGCGATTTCTTCAAGCTGAAGGAACTCTTTGCAGCGGCCCAGCCGGCCAAGGACCAGCTCAAGCGCGAACTCGACAGCATCATCACCAAGCGCCTTACCGCTTCGAACTGAAGAACTCGCGGAGCAGAATGCGCGATCGCTCTTCTCCGATTCCGCCATACACATCCGGACGGTGATGGCAGGTCGGCTGGCCGAAGATGCGCGGGCCATGCTCGACGGCCCCCATCTTTTCGTCTTCCGCGGCAAAGTAGAGCCGGCGAAGACGCGCCAGGGACACGGCAGCCGCACACATGGCACATGGTTCCAATGTGACGTAGAGATCGCAACCGACAAGCCTTTCGCTGCCGAGGACCCTCGCCGCGGCCCGGATGACAAGCATTTCCGCGTGCGCGGTCGGATCCCTCAGCTCGAGCGTGCGGTTGCCGGCGCTGGCGAGAATAGCACCGCTGCGTTCGACGATTGCCGCACCGACCGGCACCTCCCCGCGCGCGGCGGCGGCCTCTGCCTCGTTGAAGGCAAGCAGCATTGGCTCTGGCAGTTTCAGTCGCATCGTGCCAGATGAGGCATTGCGGGGCCGACGGTCAAGTCGAAGGAACAGCAAGGGTCATCTGCGCGAATGCGTATCATTGGCGGCAAGTTCAAAGGGCATGGGCTCGTCAGTCCTTCGGGACAGGCGACCCGGCCCACATCGGACCGGGTACGCGAGTCCATCTTCAACATCCTGCATCATGGAACCACGGACTTCAGCCTGGATGGCGCCCGTGTCATGGACATCTTCGCCGGGACCGGTGCGCTTGGACTGGAGGCCATCTCGCAAGGTGCCCGATTCTGCCTCTTTGTGGATGAAAGCGCCGAAGCGCGCGGGATGATCCGGCGCAACGCCGATGCGCTGGGCGTCATCGGACTGGCAAAGATCTGGCGGCGGGACGCCACAAGGCTCGGCCCTTGCGCGCCGCAGCCCGGTTTCGATCTTGTCTTTGCGGACCCGCCCTATGGGCGGGAACTGGGTGGCAAGGCTCTTCTGTCGCTGGTAGAGGGCGGCTGGCTGAACCTGGCTGCGGTGGTGGTTCTGGAAGAATCTTTGAAGGCTGACGTGCCGGAGCTATCTGGCCTCACCCTGCTTGACCGCCGCGACTATGGCGACACCCAGGTACGGTTCTATCGCTTCGACGGCATTGCACCGTGAGCCTGCAACCTGCAGATTGCCGAAAATGCCTATGGGGAACACATGAAAATTCAAAGACTTGAGACATTCTGCAACGAATTTGTCGGATTCGTCCGGGTGACGACCGATACGGGCGACCAGGGCTGGGGTCAGATCTCGACCTACAACTCTGACATCACTTGCGAGATCTTCCACCGCCAGGTGGCCCGGCATGCGCTGGGCACGAGTGCGCTGGACTTCGCCGATACCCTGCTCCGCATCAACGAGCGCGAACACAAGTACCCGGGGTCCTACCTGCGCCGCGCCACCACCGGGCTCGACACGGCGCTGTGGGACCTTCGCGGGAAGCTGGAAGGCAAGCCGGTGGTTTCGCTGCTGGGCGGAAGACCCGGGAAGCTTCGCGCCTATGCCTCCTCAATGAAGCGCGACATCACGCCGAAGGACGAAGCCCGGCGCCTCTCGAAGCTGCGCGACGAACTGGGTTTCGATGCCTTCAAGTGGCGCGTCGGAGCCGAGTGCGGCCGCGACCAGGACGAATGGCCCGGCCGCACCGAAGAGATCATTCCCACCGTTTCGCGCGCACTTGGCGATGGCGTGGCGAAGCTTGTCGACGCCAATTCCTGCTACTCGCCGAAGCGTGCCATCGAGGTGGGACGTCTGCTCGAAGCCGAAGGCATCGGTCACTTCGAAGAGCCCTGCCCTTACTGGGAGTTCGAGCAGACGAAAGCGGTTGCGGACGCACTGACCATCGACGTGACTGGCGGCGAACAGGACTGTGAATTCATCAACTGGAAGACCATGATCGCCATGCGCGCCGTCGATGTCGTTCAGCCCGATATCATGTACATGGGTGGAATCACACGAACGCTCGAGGTCTGCCGGATGGCCGAGGTCGCGGGGCTGCCGGTGACGCCGCATGCCGCCAACCTGTCTTTGGTGACCATGTGCACCATGCACCTGCTGGGCGCCATTCCGAACGCTGGAAGATACCTCGAGTTTTCTATCGAGGAGGAGGACTACTACCCTTGGCAGTACGGCCTGTTTCTGGGTGATCCCTATCGCATCTCGGACGGCAAGGCGACGATCCCGGATGCGCCGGGTTGGGGCGTGGAGATCAGTCCGGGATGGCTCGAGACAGCCCGGTACCAGGCATCGGAACGCGAATGACGGCAGCAGGCTTCTCGCTGACAATTCCGGCGCTTGCGCATGATGAAGCCACGGCGCTGGCTTCGGCGATCGAGAATGACCTGCAACTCGATCCCCTTGCCGTAATCATCAACGAGACCGATGAGGCCCGGGGACACTGGGAAGTGGTTCTGTATTTCGGGGAGGAAGCAGACGCGCTGGCGGCTTCGCAACAACTGCAGCAGCCTGCCGCAAGTGTCATTCCGCTCATGCAGCAGGATTGGGTGCGGCAATCGCTGGAGGGCCTGGCGCCCGTGACAGCGGGCCGCTTTTTCCTGCACGGATCGCATGACCGGTCCCGAAGAACGGCGGGCGGCATCTCGCTGGAGATCGACGCGGGCACGGCATTCGGGACCGGGCATCACGGCACCACGGAAGGCTGCCTCCTCGCGCTGGATGCCCTTCTCAAGCGCGGAACGCCGCGGCGTGTTCTCGATGTCGGTTGCGGCACCGGCGTT
>JBGSNJ010000181.1:0-36770 GCA_041739715.1 Aestuariivirga sp. | reverse complement strand
TGCCACGGCGATGGCCTTCGACGCGGGCGTCTTTCTCTGCGTCGTTGGTGCCGTGATGCTGGCACTGGAGAGCCTGTCGCGGCTGGCGCATCGCAGTGGGGAGCGACCGAGCCCCTACCCGATGGATGTCGACCCGTCCCGCACGGCGCAGCCGGAGAAGGCGTAGATGGAGTATCTCGTTTCCATCGCCGTCGGAGTTCTTGCCGCCGGTGGAACCTACCTCGTCCTGCGCCTGAGGACCTTTCCCGTGATCCTGGGGATCTCGCTCCTCTCCTATGCGGTGAACCTCTTTCTGTTTTCATCGGGAAGGCTTGCCTTGAACCTGCCCCCGATCTGGACTGGCGATACGGTGGCCTATACCGACCCCCTGCCGCAGGCCCTCGTCCTCACCGCGATTGTCATTTCGTTTGGAATGACAGCCGTCGTCGTCATGCTGGCGCTGAGCGCCTATCTCACCGCGCACGACGACCGGATCGATACCCGCGATGACGATGTGGGCGGACGGGACCAGGCATGAACCACCTGATCGCGGCTCCTCTTCTGCTGCCACCGCTGGTGGGCGCCATCATGATCATGTCGATGCGCCATCATCTGGAACTGGCCCGCATCTTCTCGGTCGCGAGCATCTCGCTTCTCTTCTTGATCAACATTTGGCTTCTCGCGCAAAGCGGGTCAGGCGCCATTCAGACCTACGAACTTGGCGCCTGGCCGGCGCCCTTCGGCATCGTGCTGGTGCTCGACCGGCTGGCAGCGATCATGCTCATGTTGACTACGGTCATCGCCCTGGTCGTGGTTCTCTACGCCAACGGGTCAGGTTGGGACCGTCGCGGGCGCCACTTCCACGCGCTCCTGCAGTTCCAGGTGATGGGTCTGTACGGCGCCTTCCTGACCGGGGACCTCTTCAACCTCTTCGTGTTCTTCGAGGTCTTGCTGATCGCGTCCTATGGACTCATGATTCACAGCGGCGGGCAGAAGCGGCTGCGAGCCGGTGTGCAATATGTGGTCTACAACCTGCTGGGCTCCACACTGTTTCTCTTCGCGCTCGGTACGATCTATGCTGTGACCGGCACGCTGAACATGGCTGACCTCGCCGTGCGGGTGGCCGACATCCCCGCTGACAACACGGCCCTCGTCCGGGTCGCTGCCGTCCTCCTGCTCCTGGTGTTTGCGGTTAAGGCCGCACTGGTCCCGCTTCACTTCTGGCTGCCTTCCACCTATGCGGAGGCGCCGGGCCCAGTTGCCGCGCTGTTCGCAATCATGACGAAGGTCGGTGTCTATGCGATCCTCCGCGTTTTCGCACTTATCTTCGCTCCTGCGGCAGCGACGGGCGATCTCGCCCCGTCCTGGCTGCCGCCGCTCGCCATGGCGACTCTCATCATTGGCGTGATCGGTGTACTGGGTGCTCGGTCGCTTGGCAGGCTCGCCGCCATGGCGACCGTCGGTTCAGTTGGAACGATTCTGATTGCTCTTGGAGTCTTCACGCCCCGCACGACGGCCGCTGCGCTCTACTACATGATCCATTCCACCTTGGCCTGCGCCCTGCTCTTTCTCGTGGTGGACCTTGTGAGATCCCGCAGGCCGGACCATAATGACCGTCTCGTTCCCGCGCCGGCAATCATGCGGGGTGGCCTCGTCTCGTCTCTCTTCCTTGCAAGTGCAATCGGCGTGGCCGGCCTGCCGCCGCTGTCAGGCTTCATCGGCAAGCTTCTGATCCTCTCCGGGGTGCGGGGAACCGAGTCCGGTTGGACGGTCTGGGCGATCATCCTCGTCACGTCGCTTGTGCTGGTCGTCGGCTTTGCCCGTGCCGGCAGCATCCTGTTCTGGCAGGTGACCGGGGAGACCGCACCGGAGCCGACCGATGCCAGCAGATCGCGCCTGACCTTCGTGGCGGCCTTTGGTCTCCTCGGCAGCATGGCCGCGCTGACATTGCTTGTCGGTCCCGTGCTGGCCTTTCTGACCGATACTGCGGAACAGGTCTACGATCCCGCCGCCTACATCAGCGCCGTCCTGCCGCAGCTGAGCGAGAGACAGCAATGATCGCACGGCTCCTTCCCCACCCCCTTCTGACGCTTCTGCTTGTCGGCATCTGGCAGATGCTCGTCAACGAGGTATCCACCGGCAGCCTACTACTCGGCTTGCTGCTTGGCATCACCATACCGATCTTGACCAGCGCCTACTGGCCCAATCGGCCGAAGCTTCGGCGGCCGCTGAAAGTCGTCACCTATGCTATGGTCGTCCTGTGGGACATCTGTGTCGCCAACCTTGTCGTGGCCCGACTGATCCTGTTTCGGCGCAACGCCAGCCTGTGCAGCGCCTGGGTGGTCATACCGCTGGATCTGACGTCGCCCGAAGCGATCACCGTACTGGCGGGCACGATCACCATGACGCCCGGAACCGTCTCGAGCGACGTGTCCGCCTGTGGCCGCGCCCTTCTGGTCCATTGCCTCGATGCGCCCGACCCCGATGCGCTACGTGACGAAATCAAGAGCCGCTATGAAAGTCGTCTGAAGGAGATATTCGAGTGATTGGCATCGCCTTGTACTTCGCCATTGGCTGCTACGCGTCCAGCCTCGTGATGAACATGTGGACCATCACCCGATCAAGGAGCCTCGGCGACCGCATTCTGGCCCTCGATACCATGGTCATCAATGGCATAGCCCTGATCGTGTTGTACGGAATTCTGTCGCAAACGGCGGTCTACTTCGAGCTGTCGCTGATCATTGCCATGGTCGGCTTCGTATCAACAGTCGCTTACGCACGCTTCATGCTGCGCGGCAACGTCATCGAGTGAACCCCACATGGAACTCTGGCCCGACATTCTCATTGCCGCGTTTCTCGTGATTGGCGGATTCTTCGGTCTGGTGGGATCCTTCGGCCTGATCAAGCTGCCAAATGCCATGACGCGGCTACACGCCCCCACCAAGGCGACCACGTTGGGCGTGGGTGGCGTCCTGGTTGCCTCCATGCTGAGTGCGCTGTTCGATCGCGGCGTGTTATCGCTGCACGAACTCCTGATCACCCTGTTCCTTCTGCTCACGGCGCCCATCACGGCGCACTTCATAGCGAAAACGCATCTGCATCATTACGTGGGCCGCGACAACCTTCCAGAGACCGGAACAGGCGCTCCATGGGCAAGCGCAGCGAACAATCATGGACCGCCAAAGCAGAAACGCCATGAACCAATGTCATCTGATGGTTCTTGAAGCTGACTTCAGTCCTTGTGATCCGTTCTGACGGCTGCACAATGCTGCCGACGACTCTAAAAGCTGCCGGATGAAACTTCAGTGGCAGGTCATCGATGTTCATGTCCTCCAGCCGCAACTCCGCTTCCCTACTTCATTGTGCGCCGCAATCTGTTCCTTCGTCTGCCGCGTCAACACGTCCTTCTGCGATGGCCTGATCGGCTGCGCCCAGTCACAGTCGTTTCGGGCCAGCCGTTCAGTCGCGCATCCAGCGGTCGAGACGGCGATCAAGAGCAGCATCGCTATCGGTTTGAACGTCATGTCGAATCTCCGAGGATGTCGTGATTGCTCTGGCTTTTGCAGCCTGCCGTCTGGCCTCCCAGGCGGCCCTACCGGCTGCCCGGCCCTTGAGCCAGGTAACCCCTAAAACTGCAAACACAGCACCGACGAGAGACAGCCAGCGGCCAATGGGCGAGAGGATCCAGGCCAGCATCATGCGCCCTCCTCCTGGAGCCGCTGACGGCGCCAGACCCAGATGGCCACAGACGCCGCAATGACGATCAACGCTGCAATGAATGCTGGCCTGCCTAGGGCATCGGACACTACCGGCATGATGCCAACACCTTCACGGATCACCGGCATGGCTTCTCCGGCAGCTGCCATTGCCCCGGCACCGCCGGCTATGATCGCGGCATTGGCTTCCTTCGAGCGCGTGATGGGTTTCGGCGGCTGCGGCAGTTCGGGAGCGGTTCTGGCCTCCTGGCCATCAACCGCCTTGGGCAACCCACGCCAGAGTGCGGCCTCCGCCCGACGGCGCCGAACGAGACCGGGCAGCTCCTTGCCTTCAGCCCTTGTCCATTTCATGAGCTCGGCTGGGATCGCGTCGATGGCTCCGGCATTCACACGCTTCAGCAGTGTCGATCGCCGCAAGGCCGCAATGCCACAGTTAAAGGCGAAGGATACCAGGGTGTCGAACTGGTTCTCAGTCATAGGAACCTTCACCATTGAAGAAACGGCGTTCTCGAACTGTCCGAGATCTCGCTTCAGGATCGTCTCGGCCTCCTCCCTCGAGATCCGCATGCCGTCCCGAACTTCCGGGGCTCCGGCGGCACTGGTATGCCCGTAACCAATGGTCCAGATCCCGGCCGGGCATCGATAGGCCTTGAGTCTCAGACCCTCGAACTGCTTGATCAGTTTTAGGCCCGCTTCACTGGTGTTCATGTTCAACCTCCTCAATTGTTGCGGTTGGCAAAGTACATCCAGGCGCTGGCCGCGAGTGCCAGCAGGATGGCGCTGGTGATGATCCGGGCAATGGTCTGGGTGACGGTGCGCTTGGTGTCACGCCAGGTCTCGAGCAGGCTTCTCAACTCCTGGACGTCCTTGCCGGCGTCCTCGTCATGGAGGCCGACGTCAGCTAATGCCCGTCTCGCACCTGCCTCGGCGGCACGCACAATCAGGGCTTCAATCTCGGTATCAGTCATGCGAGAAACTCCTGCTCATTTTACATTGCGTGGTGGATTGCTCGGGCGGGACCAACGCTGATCGCTGCGCCGGGGAGTCCACCGCCCATGCTGGCCTGATGACGGACCGCGCCGACAAAAGAGGTGGGCGGATCAGTCTCCGCTCGAATCGCGGAACTCTTCCCGTAGCTGCGGTGACAACCGGCCAGCTTGCACGAGACGAGGCTTTGACTGCAGAGTGGAGTTCAACGATTCGAGCGGCACATACCGGAACTGGAGATCGTCGTGGGCAAGTGGGTGGTTCTCGTCGTACTGGGTATCCTGTCGATCATCGCAGGCATCCTTGCCATTCTGAACCCGTTCCCCGCCTCATTTGTTGCCGTGAAGCTGGCGGGGTGGGCATTCCTGTTCATCGGGGCACTTCAGATCATCGAGGCCTTCAGGGCCACGGGCTGGGGTGGCCGCATCTGGGCGCTGGCCATCGGCGTGCTCGCGCTGATTGCCGGCATCAACCTCCTCGGCGAGCCGCTCGCCGGCATGGTGTCCCTGACGCTCGTACTGGCAATCCTGTTTGTCGTCTCAGGGATTGTGAAACTGATCGCGGGATGGCAGATCAAGTCCTCGCAGTACCGCCTTGCCGTCCTGGTCTCAGGAATAGCATCGCTTGTGCTGGGCTTCATCATCCTGAGCAATTTCCCGGTTTCCGCGGTCACGGTCCTGGGGATCCTGCTGGGTGTCGAGCTCATCTCCAACGGGGTCAGTGCAGTTGCCCTTGGATGGGCGCGAAAGACTGGGACGACTTGAACAGCGCAGTAGGCCCAAAACTCAACAAGGTGCCATAATCGTCACAGCACTCACCGTGCGTGACGTTAGACAATTGATTTGACACACGGCGAGACCCCGTGTGGTCATCGAGATCAGTACAGCTTGCGAGCATCAACGCTAGCTGTATTTGTCGATTGCTGCCGCAAAGGATGAATCTGCGCATGATCAAGTCCAAAATCGCCGCGTTCCTTGCTACCTGTCTCGCCGTCGGCGGCTTGTTGTATGCTCCCAAGGCATTCGCGCAGGCTGATGCGTCGTACTCGGGTGTCGTTCTCCTTGATCAGGGATGGTCTGAGGAAGATCGACTCCAGTACTATTTCACCTCGCAAGGATCGGCAGCGATGTCCTATGACATCTTTCTGCATCTTGAGGTTGCCAAAAGCGATGAGCTGTTTCGCAGCAACGAGAACATGACGCGCTACGGCTTTGTACCTTATCCTGCCGATCCGAAATACAACCCTGACGGTCTGCCCATGGGATTCGCCAAGACAGCGGTCGCAAATGGACCGTGGAAAGGTAACTGGGTCGGACTGGGCTGTGCCGCCTGTCACAATGGCCAGCTCCAATACAATAATCTGAGGATCAACATATCTGGCGGAACAGCCATTGGTCTCGACTTCTACGCCTTCCTGGAAGATCTCAATGCGGCACTGGCGGCCTCACTTGCTGACAATCGAAAGTTCGATCGGCTGGCCGACAAGATCGGCGGAGACAAGGCAGATTTGCGCACGCGCCTTGCCAATGATGCCGCGGGCATCAATCAGTACATCACACGGACCGCCTTGACCGGCAGTGTCGCAGGGCCCGGCCGTATGGACGCCTTGGGATTGATCCACAATCAGGTGCAGTCGAGGGCTCTCGGCGTGCCGGAAAACTGGCGGGCACCGCTCGCACCGGTCAAGCCTTCGTTTGTTTGGAACATCCCACAGTCGGCCTGGGCACAGTGGACGGGCGTTCTTCCCGATCCCCTTTTCCGCAACCATGGCGAGGTTCTGGGCGTCTTCGCGCGGATGGATCTCACGTCCAAGTCCGAAGAGGAAGGTCTCTTTACCTCTACCGTCGACCTCAAAGGGCAGATCCTCAGTGAGAACCTATTGCGGCGATTGGCGCCACCCAAGTGGCCCGAAGAACAACTCGGCCCGATCGATCGTGCCAAGGCTGCGCAAGGTGCGGCACTCTTTGCCGAGCACTGTTCGTCCTGCCATTCGACCTGGCCTCATCGCTGGAGTGAACCCAGACAGCAGGGCAAACGCTTCATTGAGAATGCAATTGTCGGCGAGACTGTGATTGGCACGGACCCTGCACCCTTTCGAAGCCCGCAATTCGACTTCTTGCCAACCGCGATGTCAGGTCCGTTGAGTGGAAGGCTTCCTGAGCCCTACACGGATGACCTGGTCGTCTCTCCTGCAACGATGTTCCGGACTGTCATCCAGTTGCAGACTCTGATCAGGGCGCTTGAAAGTCTCAATCTTAGCCCCGAGGAACTTGCCTCCGCCCATGCCTATGGGCCGGTCGATCCTGAACCTCCCCTTCCCTTGCCTGCTCTCAATGCCTACAAGGCAAACCCTATCGAAGGCATGTGGTCAGCGCCACCCTTCCTTCACAATGGCTCGGTCCCCAATCTCTATGAACTTCTGATCCCGCCTTGCGAGCGTTCCAAGACCTTCTACGTTGGACGGGGATTTGATCCGGTAAAGGTGGGTGTCGATACGACCGGCGCTTCGGGTAAGTTCCTGTATGATACAACACTGGTTGGCAATTCCAACCAGGGTCACTCTTTCGAGAATGGCGGGCTGTCCAAGGGTGTCATTGGCAGATTGTTGACTGAAGACGAACGCTGGGCACTGATCGAGTTCGTGAAGTCTGTTCCCAATGAGGCCTCGCAGATTTCGCCCTTTGGCGGTCCGCAAGATCCTGTGCGGGCGTGGCTGGACGAGACCTTCTACCACGTTCGCAATCCTGGAACCTACGATGGTGCCCCCAAGCTTGCACCATAATCACTGAGTTCTGACGGTCTCCAATCGCTTGACACTGCAAGGGAAAATCGATGAACAGCTTGAAGTACTCGTTCTTCTGCGCTGCTTGCGCGGGCCTCCTGTCGATCTCAGCCATCAACCTGGCACATGCTCAGGATCAATCTGCCGTCAATCCCGACAGCGCACTGGCCCAGGAAGTTATCGAACCTGATGAAGCGGAACTGATCGATCAAATCGTCAAGGCGTCACTTGATCGGCTGAAGGCGCAGTTTCCCGATGGCAAGCGGCCTGTCTTGCGCGATGCTCACCCAAAGACACATGGGCTCGTGAGTGCGGAGTTCATCGTGCTCGATGGCTTGCCCGAGCAATTGCGCCACGGGGTGTTCAAGGAGCCACGAATCTTCGAGGCGCTCATTCGTTTCTCCGCTGGCAACGTAGAAGTTCAGGAGGACACGATCCCTCAGGCCGCCGGAATGGCAATCAAGCTGCTCGGCGTCGAAGGGGAGAAGCTCATCGCGGCCGAGAAGGACGCAACGACACAAGATTTCATCATGATCAATGCGCCGATTTTCTTCGTGCGCAATCTGAAGGACTACGTACTTTTGCATGAGGATCTGGCGCAAGGGAAACTCGCGGAGTTCTTTGTCAATCGCCCACTCGAAATGGAAGCCGTCAAGATCGTTCGTGGCCAGCGGTTGTTCAATCCCATTCAGGTTCGCTACTGGAGCATGACGCCATACTTGTTGGGTGATGCCGCCATCAAGTTCTCCGCAACTCCGATTTCACGTACCGTCAATGTCCCGCCGGCAGTTCCGGGTCCCGACTTTCTGGGCGAGGCGATGGCGGAACAGCTCAAGAAAGAAGATGTCTACTACGAGTTCAGCATCCAGGTGCAGTCCGATCCCAAGACGATGCCTGTCGAAGATCCAGTGGTCATGTGGGATGAGCAGCAGGCGCCGTTTCAGCGCGTTGCCCTCATTCGTATTCCCAAGCAGGACGTTAACGCTGCCGGCAGAGGCGAGATTGCCGAAGGGCTGTCGTTTACCCCCTGGCACGCATTGCCAGAACATCGCCCTCTCGGGTCGAACAACCGCGCAAGGTTGAAGGTCTATGAGGCAATTTCTGAGTTTCGGCACCGCATGAACGACGTTCCGAGACGTGAGCCAACAGAGATCCCCTGGTAAAGTGGTTGCGCATGGCGAACGCATCGTAGTCGGAGTGCGGTTTGCGACGCGGATGAACTAGATAGCCAAGAGTTCTCCCCAGACATCCCACTGGTCGTCGCCGAGATACTTGAGCGTCACGACCGCGCCCTGGCCGCGGGACGCCAGGCTGTAACCCGCAACACCGTTCAGCGTGACGTCGGTGTCTTCAAGGAACACGATCTGGCCGAGGGCCGTCACCTGCCGGACGTGGATCTCGCCGCCGACCGGAAAGGTACCTCCGAAAGCCGGCACATAGACCGAGACGGCGCCGTCGCTGTAAACTACGCGAACATAAGTGCCAGACCAGGCCGCATCGATCTCCGAAATGGCGCTGTCGATCTCAGGGCCCAGCGCCACATAAGGCGCCGGCTCGATCATGAGGGCTTCGTAGACAGGAGCGCTCTCAATCTCCTTGGCCGGATCGAAGACTTCAGCTGCCCCGGTCGTATGCGGGATTTTCACCAGCCAGACGCCGGAGCCTAAAACCCGGATGACGTCGTAGTAGGCATAGGCCGTAGCTGTCGCGTAGATCCCACGCCAGAGCATGCCCTGCGGCCGGGAAACGAGCAGCTGATAGACGGGCCCACCACTGATCACGAGATTCGGATCGAACGTGCTGCCGCTGGTGTGCTGCTGCCTCACCACATAGGCGGCATTGTCATGGGTGACGACGTCGTTCCGGGTATAGAGCGTCTCAGCCGCCCAGCTGCCTCGCGCATTGAAAGCTGCAACCGGAAGCAACAAGGGCCCGATGGCACTGCCGTCTGACAGATGCACCGTGAAGGTCGACCCGGTCGACGTGACATTGGCGATGCTGACGGCTTCCGGTGGATTGTCCTCGAATTCTGTCACGCGCAGGTCAAGTCCATGGAAGTTGCCGTCAACCTGCTCGGCCGACAGATCCTCGGCGATCCCCGGCCCCCAGGGACCGGACGTGCGGTAAACGATGGCCATGTGGGCCTCCCCTGCTAGCTGACGGTGAATCTGCCGGTCCGAAGATCGAACGCGATCTCGGCGAGTGTCTCGGGACTGCTGGAGGCCAAGATCCGGGAGACCTCATGGCGCTGTCGCTCTTCACCATAGGTGAAGGGCTGCCTGCTCTTGATATAGCTCGTGATCATCAAGAACACTTGGTCCTCATAGCCGTCAGTCTCGTCCCACCAGGCGGCACAGGTGATGGTGACGGTTCCCAGACCGGTTATGTTGCGGACTTCCCGGCCCCACACCTCGACGGTCTCGGCACTGCCAATGTCGCCACTCCAGATGATGACGGAACGGCCCTCGTTGTAGATGCTGTCGCTCGCCCCAGCGCCCACGGGCTCGAAGCTCCCGACGGTTGTCACCGTGTCGAGATCGCGCGAGTCTGTTCCCAACCAGATATAGTCGATGACCAGTAGGGCCCGGAGGTCCCAGTTGACCTCTGTTACCTCCTGGAAGGGGTCAAGCTGCACCGGGTCCTTCTCAGAGCCTGGCATGATCTGTCCGCCTCACCAGCTGAGCTTGAAGGTCCGCTGCACCCCGTTCTCGCTCGACGAAAAGGTGATGGTCTTGATGCGGGTCACCATCACGTAGATCTCGGGGTCATCGGGGTTTTCGACCCGGATGTCTTCAGTCTCCCGGCTCACCTCGTCGTAGGTGATGGTCTGCTCTTCCGGTTCCGGGTCATCTGGCTCCTCGTCATCCTCGTCGAAGGTGATGAAGTTCCAGGGCACGGGCTCCGGCGTGGTGCCGCCGGTGCCCCAGCGGACATTGGCCTCGAGATCCTCGTTCTCAGGCGGAACCCGCGAGATCCGCTTCTGTAGGCGCCGCTCGGAGACCTGCTCGAACAGGCTATAGGACAGGACCGGGATGGCAGGCATGATGCAACGACCCTCACGGGGCCTCGAGGTCAGGGCGCTTCGAGGTCAATGGTCTTGGAGACAGCGAGCGGCTGGACGGTCAGCCGATAGTCCGTTTGGAAAGGTCCGCCCTTCAGGGGCTTGAGCGTCAGGTCGATCTGGGTCGGGGTTCGTGCAAGTCCTGCGGATGCCGCCGTCACCGATCCCCAGGCCAGGTTGACGACCTGCCACTGGTCACCGAAGTCATTATACAATGACAAGGCCGCGATCACCGTCTCCGGCGCCATGTTGTAAAAGTCCACGCCGTCGTAGCCGTCGGTGACAATCGCCGGCGGCGCATAGACCACGTCGCTGGTCGCAAAGCCGATCTGGCCTCCGTCGGTCTTCTGATAGCCCGGTGCCACGTACCCCTCGGCCCAGACCGGATCGCCAATCGAAGGCGCAACGCTGCTGCCTTTGCCGATGGTACAGCCCATGACAATGCGGGAGCCGGACTGCCCGGTATCACCGTTCAAATACAGTGCGTAGCCCGCGACCTTCCCGATGGCCGCCCCGCCCGGAAGCCTGGGGTCGGCAATCGACACATTGTTCCTGCAGGACAGGCCAAGGCCATGATCGAGCGAAGTCTCGAAGGTGATCTCGACCGCCCGGGCGCGGGACAGGAGCTGGGCACGGGCGAGGGCCACGAGGTAGGAGACGCTCTTCAGGCCGCGGTCGGTTGGAAAGAAGGACCGTCGGCGAACATCACGTATGGGCGCCAGGCCTCCGGGATCGATCGGCTGATCCACGTCTTCGCTCTGAAGCGCAATGGTGATGGTCTCTTCGTCTGCTACGTCGGTCAGGATTTCCTGGGTATCGGCCATCACGTCGAAGGCAATCGTCTCGACCAGGGTGCGTTCAACCTCGTAACTGACACTGGTGGACTGGACCAGGGTGATCGCCGGCCACTTGATGTACTGACCGGAGATGGTCTTGGTCTTGTAGTACTGTACCCCGTAAGCTGGTACATTGGCCTCGCAGCGGCAGGGACCGAAGGACCAGCCTGCGCCTATTCCGTCACCTTCCTTGGGCCAGTCCTCCATCAGTCCTTGTGACGTGAGGCTCCTGACCTTGTTGCTATCGAAGAGCCGGGCAATGTCCTTGCTGATGTCGACCGTGCCACTGGCAACCTGCGTCCACTGGCAGGTCGCCTCGATCCGGACGTTCCGGGCAGGCGGCCCCTTGTACGCAATCGAGATCCCATCGGCGAAGATGTCACCGCCGAGATCGATGATGCCATCTTCGCCGGCGTTGAGATCGGACGCCGTCACCGCATGCGTGACACGGTCCGTGTGCCAGAGCATGGGACGGGCTTCCAGCACGACATCGGGGTCCTCCCGCATCTCAGCCGCAATCCACAGGGGATCGTAGTATGGAGCGGTCCTCATGCCATTGGCGACCGCTTTCTTGCGGGCGTCAAAATCGGGAGGCCTTGCCAAGAAGTTCAAGGTGACCACCTCCTCACGGATGTTGGTCGGGATGCCGACGAGGCGGCCATGGAACAGGGCAACACCATCCTTGCCAAGCCAGCACCAGCGCTTGCGGCCGGGTTTGAGCAGCCCTACCCGCGGATTGCGGATCTCCATGGTGAGGGTCGCGAACTCGCCTTCAAGGTGCGACAGCTCGAAGGCAAAGACATCCTCGTCGACACGGTCGACAAAGTCCTCACCGCCATCGGCCCAGGCAAAGGAGAAGGCCATGCTCAGATCTCCTCGAGCTCGAGGGTCCAGCTGGTGGCCGTACCATACTCGTCTTTCTCCATCGTGAACCCCACCACCTGCATCACGAGCTGCGGCCGATAAAAGATAAAGCTACCTTCCGTCCGTTGCGAGCCTGACACGACAGGTTTGGTCGGCGTGTCCGTGGACGGACAGCAGAGCTCAGCCACGCAACTCACAGTCACCACTTGCCCTGGCCAAATGCCATCAAGCGCCGGTGTCTCCTGGTCGCTGCACCGGATGGTCGAGCGATACTTGCGGAATTGCGTCTGCGACAGGTCGACCAGCGTGCCATTCACCGTGCGCCTTTGACTTCCCGCAGCCTCGATCGGCTGCAGCGTCTGAGTGAGACCGCGAGCCGAATAGGACGGCACGCCGATGCCAGCAAGGACGAGGACAGATTCGCTGGACATGACTCAGGCTCCGTACCAGCCGGGTTTGCGGCCGAGCGCTTGAGTCTTGCGAGCCGTGGCAAAACGGACCAGTCGTTCCGCCGTCTCGTCAGGCGCAAAGAGATCTGAAAAACGCTCGGTGCCGATCACAAGATCGAAGCTCTTGCCTGGCAGTGACGTGGCGCCCGCCGTCGCGATGGCCGGCGCCAGCATCGGCCGCGGCATCAACATCGAGCGGTTGAAACCTTCGACCAGCCCCCCGAGGGCAAACTTCGGGACGTTATTCATCCTCGACGGATTCATACGAAGGCCATTGATCGCCCGCAGGAAGTCGACACCGTATTGCCGCACCGCCGCGGCCCTGACGACGAACTCGCCTTTGGACAGGTAAGCCGGAATGCTGTCGGAGGTCGAGGTGCCAGGACCCGATACATAACCGCCCCGTGCAAAGCCGTCGCCGCTGTCGTCACCACCGCTTCCCTGTGCCCGGAGCCGGGCTGCCTCGGCGATGGCGCGGCGGATCGAGGCAAGTATGGCCGAGATCGCCCGCTCGATGCTCGCGGCCGCTCGGCTGACAGCGTCGGCCACGCTTGCAAATCCTGCCTCCGCGATTCCCCTGATGCCCTGCATGATCTGCTCGATCTGCTGGGAAGCATCGACGAAGGGCTGGACCAGGGCCGCGGCAACAGCTGCGGCACCTTCGATGTCGCCGGCAATTTGTGTCGCGCTCGCGATTGCCGTCCTGATTGCCTCGGCACTGGCAACGACAGCCTGGGTCGCACCCGACCAGGCCTGCAGAACCAGATCGGCAAGACCGGTGAGAACCGTGGTCGCCCCACTGACGATTCCATCCCAGATCGGTTGGATTGTGGTCGCAACCGCGGTGGCCGCCTCTGTGATTGCCGCCCAGGTCAGGGAGGCGGCTGCGAACAATCCATCCCGCGCCAGACTGACCGCCTCGGTGATACCGGTCCAGATGCCGGTAACGACCGTGATTAATGCCGACCGGGCGTCTGACACAACGGTCGTGATGCCGATCCAGACATCCCGCCATACTGTGGTAAGCCCCGTCCATGCCGTCTGTGACGCCGTCGTGAGACCAGTCCAGACATCCGAGACAACCGTCACGAGTCCGGCAAGTGCGGTTTCGGCTATGACGGTGAGACCCTCCCAGATACTTGAGAAGATCGTCGTCAGTCCGCTGAGAGCTGCCGAGGCTCCCGCAACAATCTCGTCCCAGAAACCATACATGAGGGCGCCAAGCGCAATCACTCCCAAAGCAATCAGCCCCTGAGGCGAGAAGAATGCCGCCAGCATCGGCAGCATGCGCAGTACTGTGCCAATGCCGCTGACAATCACCGGGAACAGATGTGCGATCACAGTTCCCACAGGCCCGATTAGCCGCAGGGCATTGACGAAGAGCAGGAAGGACTGGGCTCCGACCTTGACGACGGCAAACAGCAGCCGGAAGATGCCGAGGAGCTTTAGGAGTGTCGCACCAACAAGCAACTGATCGCCGGTCAGTGCCGTGCCGAAGAGCGTGTTGAAGGCTGAAGCGACCAGTCCCGCCTGGTCACGGATGACCTGGAATGCCGGGATCAGAACATTGACGAAGGTATCCCTCACCGCCAGGGCTGCATCCCGGAGGTCAAGCAGCCATTTATTGGACACGGACTCATCCGGTGCCTGCGACAGGATGCTCACCAGGTCGACGATGATCGACGACAGGCTCGATGCCAGTTGCTGCAGGATGGCACTGATCCGGTCAGAATTGGTGGCCAGGGCAGTCAGTATCGCATCAGTGGCCTGGATGATGGCCGGTGCCACCAGGGTTGCGAACTTGTTGGCATATTGCTCGAACAGGAAGCCCACAAAGGCCAGTTCATCGGCAGCACGACCGGCAATCGAGGTGGCCTCAGTGGTAGCTGTCAGTCCCAGCGCTTCGATCTGCTGGCGGTACTTCTCGATGCCTTGAGCGCCGAGGTTTAAGAACGGGATCAGTTTGGGGCCGATCCGCTTGCCGAAGAGCTCCACCGACAATTGCGTCTTCTGAGCGCCATCCTCCATGCTGGCGAACTGGGTGGAAACCGCCCGGAAGGCATCGACCGGCAGAATCTCCTGGCCGGGCTTCAATCCCATATTCTTCAGGATGCGCGAGAGTGTCCTCGCACTTTCCGAGAGCTTGGTTGTCTCGCCCGCTCCCTGGCGCACCACCTGGCCGTAGTTGCTGAAGCCCGAGATGACCTTGACAGTGCTGCTCCCGGCCTCGTCCATCGAACGCGAGAACCGGACATTGCCGGACGTCGCCTTGGCCGTCGTACCCTGAAGCTCCTTCAGGGCCTCCCCGATGCTGATGAAGCCCCGGCTCAGCGTCGCACTGTCGATCCCGGAGGCCGTTGCCGCGGCCTGAAAGGTCTGCAACTGGGTAACGGTGACGCCCAGGCTTGAGGCCAGATCCCCTAGGTCATCGACCCGGTTCAGGCTATTCCGGATGAAGGCGCCGGCTGCAAACGCAGCACCCGTGACGGCCGCGGCAAAGACCGTGACCCGGGCCGAGGTCGACGCAAAGGCGCTGCCAACATCGGCCAGTCCGCGGGTCAGCCCTGCGAAACTCGTGGCCACCCGGCCGCCGGCCGTCCGGAGATCGGCAAAGGACGTCCGAAGCCTGCCAAACTGGGCCGCGAAATCGTTGCCGAGACTGACCCGGCCAAAGGCTTGCTCGAGCTTCCGGGCCGAGCGCTCGCCTTCCTCGCCCATGCTTCGGAGCTGGCGCAGGATCTCGTCGCCACCTTCCAGGCGGATCGCCTGGTTGATGACATTGCGACCGCTTGCCATCAGGTCCCCCGAAAGTTCTGGGCATAAAGTTCAGGCAGCCTGTCACGGGCACGGCGGACGGCCTTGGTGATGTTGAGCCGCTTGCGGATCGAGACGCTGTCGATCCCGACGAACAACGGCACCGATGTCGTCCGAACACCGCCGCGTGCTGCTGCCCGGAGTCCTGACAGTGTCACCCTGGCGCGCTTGCCCGTCCTGGTCGCCCGGGTCTTGGCCACGAGCAGCGCTGCCTTCCCCGGCCGCTTCACATACTGCAGCGGTCCGACCTCTTTCTGATAGCGTTCCGGTGTCATGCGATAACGGCCAGACCGCTTCGGCGTCGAAGGAAGCGGCACCCACATGCGAGGGCGCCCCCGGATCGTGGCACCCTCCTCGAAGACTCCGGCATACGGGACCTTGTGGAAGATCTGGGCCGCCGCCTTCAGGCTCGTTCCCTTCTTCGGGTACACATTGAGCCGCAGCGCCTTGGCGAACTTGCCGCCGAGACCTGCGCCCAGGATGTTGGCGCGAGCGTCGGACTTGGCCAGATCGCCGGCTGCCGCAATTGCGGCCTGCGCTGCTTCCTCGATTGCCTGGGCAGGCGCCAGGAACGTGCGCTCGAAAGTCCCGGGTTCAGAGCGGTAAGCGAACCTGCTCATGATGGGATCTCTCGTTCTTGTAAGCGAATCAGCCTTGGTGTTCAGCACTGGCCGGCTCTGAGGAGGCCAACACTACAACCAGCGGACCAACAGCTCATCTGAAAAATGTCAGTGAAGCTCTCAACAGCGGACGTCTATGAGCGCTCATTCGAGTTCAGATTTTGACCCAAACCCGATCTCAACCTGATTGCGATACCATTGCTCATTGGCGCGGCGACTTGCTGGTCCTTGTGTTCGCCATTGGGGGCCGTATGCACCAGCTGCATGGCACCATCTATGCTGTCCGCGGCCCCCAAAGAATTATGGACGCCCCGAGAATACAGATCGTAGATCCAATCATATCCCAACTGTCGGGTCGCACCCCGTCGACAGCCCATAGCCAAGCGATGCTGGCGGCAATGTAGACGCCACCATATACGGCATAAGCGCGTCCGGCATGATCGGTTGGTGCAAGCGTGAGGAGCCAGGCGAAGGCCACGAGGAGGCCGATACCCGGCAGCAGCCAAAAGGATGACTTGCCCTGATTCATCCAGGCCCAGAAGGCAAAGCACCCTGCGATCTCGGTAATGGCGGCGGCTGTAAAGATCAGAAATGCGTACAAAAGTGTGGGCCTCCTCCGCAAGCTGGCAGTCGAAAGAGAGTGTTGTGCACTTTCTGAGTTTTTGAACCAAGGACATATTGGCCAGAAGTTGCCCGTCACTGGTTCTGCCGTTATAGCTGTTCGGATATCACGAAAGTGGATATTCTGGCACCATGCTTCTTTCCCTCAACGCGGAACTCCTGCTTGCCCTTTGCATGTTCCTGGGGGCTATCCTCTACACATCGGTTGGCCACGCCGGGGCATCGGCCTATATTGCGATGATGGCGCTGTTCAGCGTTCCAGCGGCGGTCATGAGGCCTACAGCTCTCGTCCTGAACATTCTCGTTGCGAGCTTCACTTCATTTCGCTTTGTCCGCGCAGGTCTGTTCCGATTTCGAACCCTCTGGCCCTTCCTTGCCGGCGCTCTGCCGATGGCCTTCCTGGGGGGCTATATCCAACTACCTGGCCAGTTCTATCGGCCCCTCGTCGGTGTCGTGCTTTTGATCGCGGCGCTGCGACTGCTCTGGCCCACTGAACTGCGCAGCGGTCGCGAATGGTCTGATCCGCCGCTCTGGCTTGCGGTGCCGGCTGGTGCAGCTATCGGCCTTCTCTCCGGGCTCACAGGAACGGGCGGTGGCATCTTCCTGTCGCCGCTCTTGCTCTTCCTGGCTTGGTCCGAGACCCGCACCGCCTCAGGAGTCGCGGCCGTGTTCATTCTTTGCAACTCAGTGGCCGGCCTTCTCGGCAACATCGCATCCGTGAAGGCGCTCCCACCAGACCTGCCACTCTTTGCAGTTGCCGTTTTGCTCGGTGCGGCAATCGGAACGACCCTTGGGATCAGCAAGCTGGCACAACAAGGCGTACTAAAGGCGCTGGGGCTGGTTCTCATCGTTGCCGGCCTCAAGCTCATCGGTGTCTACTGAGCACGTTAACAGATTTTGACGGCGCTCGGATACTATAGTAGTTTCCGTCAGCAATGATGGGGATGGGGTTCCCCCGATAACCGCCGCAAGGCTGATGACTCCTACCGGGCGCTTCGAGGCGCGGTAGGGTCTTGTCTTCTCTCCCGCAAGTCGTATTCGCCCGCTGTCGAAACCGGAAGCGGAGGGCCACGATGTATGTCTACCTGACAGTATTCCTTGGCGGCGGCATCGGCGCGATCTTGCGCCACAGCGTAAATGTAGCTGCACCCCGTTTGCTTGGCGGCGGATTTCCAACCGGTACCTTGACTGTCAACATCGTGGGGTCCTTCGTCATGGGGCTTCTCGTCGAGTGGTTTGCGTTGAAGATGGATCCCGGTCAGCATTGGCGCCTGTTCCTGACCACAGGAATCCTTGGGGGCTTTACGACATTCTCTGCGTTCTCGCTGGATACGGCTCTGCTGATTGAGCGCGGCGAGTTGACCCTGGCGGCTGGTTATGCCGCCCTGTCAGTTATCGTATCCGTCGCCGGCCTGTTTCTGGGGCTTTATCTTGTTCGCGCCATTCTGGGGGCACTTGCATGAGAGACATGGTCATATCCTGGCAGCTCTGGGCGCTGCTCTCGGCATTCTTTGCAGCCCTGACCGCCATTTTTGCCAAGGTCGGGGTGGAGAACGTCAACTCAGACTTCGCAACCTTTATCCGCACAATTGTCATTCTGCTGGCGCTTGCCGCCATCCTCACCGCAACCGGCAACTGGCAACATCTCAACACGATTTCCCACCGTTCCATCGCATTCCTGGTTCTATCGGGCCTGGCCACAGGGGCTTCCTGGGTATGCTACTTCCGGGCACTCAAGATCGGAAACGCCGCGCAGGTTGCTCCCATCGACAAGCTCAGCGTCGTCCTCGTGGCTCTGTTCGGCGTCATGTTTCTCGGCGAGGAGCTGTCGCTTCCCAACTGGCTTGGCGTAGGTCTCATCGCGGGCGGTGCAGTGCTCGTTGCCTACAGAAGTTGAACCGGATCGAGTCGCGAAGACTCTCTGCAGGTGGCCCCTAGGCAGAGATCTGGCAACGATTGACCATGTCGGAAGTCAGGCTGAAAGCAGACGTGGCGCAAAACTCGCAGGCGTGCCCGCTTTGAATTTGCTCCAGGCAATTGGAGTGCCTTCTGAGGCGGAAGCAAATTCTACAGCTGCTGTTTCGTGAGTACCTTATACTGCCGCTTGACCTCCTTTGGATCCCCGCGCGCCGCAAGCGCCTGAAGGGCAAGGCTGTCAGCCTTTTCCTGCGATACGCGCGCGTGTGCCAGTTTCAGGAACCCTGCAATCCGTCGGGGCGTGTAGCCCCATACATCCCGTGATGCATGCCCTGTGGCAATGAGTGCTTCTATGGCCTCGGCAAGCGCGGCTCCGGCCTCCCGGGACCGCCGCCCACGACCGGGTTGAGCCCCATCCGGGCCAGCTTGTCGACGAAAGGGCCGAGACCCTGCGGCATGGTAAGCGCCATGATAGCAGCCAGAAGTTCAGCCTGATCATCGAGCCCGAGACGGCCAGCCGCAGCTTCGGCCAGCTCATCACCCGCCTGACCGCAGCCGGCTGCAATGACGGCGGCAATGATGTCACCGCCGAGTGCCAGAAGCTGGTCGAGACCGACGTCACGGCCGGAAATCAGGGCGCGGAGTTCCGGGAAGCGCAGCAGAAGCTGCGCCACTCCCTTGGCCGACACACCGGTGACCTCGATAGGGTGATCACGGATTGTTACGGTCTGGATCAGCGGTGCGATGTCGAGAAGGCCTACCATTTCAGATGTCTCCCTGTCAGGCTGCGGCAATCACGGCCGCCGTCGCGGCCGACGTTGCGGTGGTGGAACCTGCGGCATTGGTGGCGGTGACCGCGACGCTGAGAGCATCGCCGACGTCGACAGCGACCGGCGTATAGGTGGCACCCGTGGCGCCGGAGATGTTCACGCCAGCATTCTTCCACTGGTAGCTGAAGACCGGCGTGCCGCTCCACTCGCCGACAATGACCACCAGCGGCTCGCCCTCCTGGGCAATGCCGGCAATCGATGGCAGGACGGTATTGACCGGGACACTCTCACCCAGGGCGGTGATGGTGCCGAAGGATCCGCCTGAGATCAGGACGTCCCCTGTCAACTCGATCGTCCCCCACTCATCCGACAGCAGCGAGATCGACGACGAGGGCACGAACTCGACCGCCGGGAAGACCCATTCGTATTTGGGGCCGACTTCATTGGTGCCGGTGAACTTCAGCGACCCCTTGATCGCGTTGCTGTCGAAGATCTCCGTGATGCTTTGGCCACCCACAATCGAATTGGTGCCCAGAACCGCCAATGCGATGTTATCGCGCGTCCACTCATCGAGCACGAGGCGCACGGTGCCGGACTTCTGGATCACAATCGATTTGTCCTTGGTCCGAACCCCTTCGCGCGACGAGAAGTGATCGAGCTTCTCGAGTTCAGGGGTGAACTCGAACTCGGTGCAGTTTCCCATGTCAGCATAGGCACCGGCACCATCCTTCCGGAAGGAGACGATTCCCTTGCCGACAGTGTAGTTGTTGGTCGATGCAGTCATGTCTGGGCTCCATCTGAGGGATACGCCGTCTCACGACGGGGGTTCACGCCTTGCCCAACGGCCTGGAAGGCAGAAAGAAGTGGGCGGTCAGAGCTCGTCCGGCCGCAGGATGTAGGAGAAAGTGAAGGAGAGACCCATCTCGGCCTCCATATTGCGGCCGCGGGCAAGCCCCGTGGCGCAGCCCTCGTAGCGGATATCGCCATTGCTACCGACAATCCCGGCCAGTTCGGAATCCGTCAGCACCGCCTTGATGAAGGCGGCCCGGAAGCCGTTGATAGCGGTGCCCACGTCTTCGGGCTTCGCGCCGAGCATGAGGTAAATCTCCGGTGTCATCCCGACTCGCCGGGGCGCGTTCGGCCGCCGGGCGAGTCCTGAAGGATCTGCATCATCGGCTGCCTCATCGGCGTCGAGAATGACGATACAGGGCCGTTGCCGGTCGCTGATCTCGTCCTTGTTGCGGAAAGCTGCGACAAGTCCGGGCAAACCGTCCGCAATGGTCAAGAGACGCACAAGGATCTGCTCACGCTTGTCGGTCATGCCGTGTCCTCGATTAGGAACAGATAGAGTTCGCCATCGACTTGGCCATTTGGCGCCGGCTTCGGCATCGTCGCCTTGACCCGCCAGGCCCGGTCTCCCAACACCAGCTGAGCGTCCTCGAGGTCAGCCGCGTCGAATCCCTTCTCCACCAGAACTACTGCCCGAATAGTCACCGCTGGCCGGATGGTCTTGACGTCGATGGACGAGGCATCTGCAACCTCCACACCGCTGGTCTGGTCAATGACAGCAAGTTCGATTCTGTCGCCATAGAGGCAGGTGAACGTCGCCTGCACCGCGAATTCCCGGTAGATCGGCGCGTAGAGGAGCGATGAGAAATCGATCATGCTGTTACTCAAAGGTCCCAGATGAAGGCGGCTGAACGCCTCACGTGTTGATCACCGTCCTGCGCCCAGTCGGCAAGGCCATGGGCAGATCGGTCACACCGGATATGATCATCAACCGCACATTCGACAGGCGGGTCTGTGTTTCAGTCGGGGGCGAACTTGTCTCCGCCACCACAATACTCGACGAGGTCACCCGGATCGTATCCGCCATCAGACAAACTCCACCCCGAACTCCGAGGCCTCAATGCTGGTCTTTGACCATGCGGCACTGGTTGCAGGGTTGAGCCCGTAGAAGTCCTCGGCCTTGACGTAAGCCGTGGTTGCGGGTTTTGAAACACCATTGCGGTCCGTGCCGCCGCTGTCTTTCAGCTTGTTGCGCCAGGCCTGCATGCCGCTGTCAATCCTGGCCACACTCTCCACCTGAAAGCCGATGATGCTGGCAGGCGTCCAGCCTATGCTGGTGTTTTTGTAGTAGTCGATGCTGTCAGAGGCGTTCTGTGCGACATAAGAAGCATCGTCGTCCTGGGTCGCATCATCGACGGCCGCAAAGTTTACACCCGCGTTCGGTGTCCATTGCGAAAGCGCCCCATTGGCAGTTGGCAGCACACGGCGCAGGCGGTGTTCGCCAGGCAGGCGGCCTGCGAAGTCGGACCCGCTGTCATCCCAGATGATCAGGTCGTCCATCCAAAGGAGATTGCCGCCACTGCCGGCTGTGCTGTTCGAGCTGCAGCCGGCAATCACCACGCGGTCGAAGCTGTCGATGTCGCCGCTCACAGCATCCGAGGTATCACCGCTCACCACGGTCTGCTCGGTGTTCTCGATGCCATCAATCCACATCTGGGCAATCCCGACGGTGGTGCTGACCTGCAGGGCCGTCTCGACGTGATGCCAGTTGCCATCATTGATGCCGCGCGTCTTTGTCGGAGGCCGACCGGAGATCACCTGGCCGGTCGCTTGCGCATCATCGAATTTCGTGTGGTAGAGGCCGTTGCTTTCCGCGAAGCCAAAGTCATAGCCCCAGTGGCTGTAGTAACGATCGGGTGTGCCGTTCCGCAGTTGCAGGATGGGCCGTGTACCGGTGGTCGAGAATCCGGTCATCGTGCAGCGGATGTGGTAGGCGACACGGAGGATGCTTGCCGCCGCCGGCGCCTGCTTCAGGAGCCGGATGTGCCCGGTCGACAGGGCCGCAGCGCGTGCCGCACCCCCACCAAAGCGGCCAGCGACGGGTTCGTAGGTTCCGCCACCGCTGATGTAGCCACCGGCGGCGCGGTATTTGGCCGTGGTGTCATAGCCATCGAAGTGCTCGCAGAACAGCAGCGCCATCAGCTCACACGCTCATAACCAATCTCAAGTCCGGCGAGCAGCTTGGCTTTCGTCCAGCGGGAGCCTGTGACAGGGTCGCGGATCAGTTCCAGCCGCTCGGCCCGATATGTCGGATCCACGATGACGGCGGGACCGGTCAGGGTGATGCCGCCCCGCGTCGCCTTGATCCGACCGGTGTGGGCGAGAAGACCCTCGCGGCGCACCAGTGCTTCGGCATAGATGCCGTAAATCTCCTGCGGTGCAAAACTGATGGTGTTGAACCGGAACATATCCTGCCCGGTCGTGGTGATGGCGTTGTAGTTCGTGTCCTTGTCCCGCATGACCTCATCGACGTTCTCGTGGTTTGCGCCTGACAGCGGCGTGAAGTCATTCACTGAGCCGTTGGCATCTGGAAAGATCGTGCGAATGCGATGCTTGTCCGTCAGACGCCCTTTGAACTCAACGCCGTCATCGTCCCAGACAATGACATCATCCATGTAAACACCGGCGTTGCCCGCGTTGCCTGATGAGCCCGCAAGATGAATACTCTCCATTGTCGAGAAGTCGCCACTTGCCGCGTCATTGGTATCGATGCCCGTTGAGTTGATGTCAGCAACGCCATCTACCCACGTTCTGACGACGCCAGCCGAGACGTGACTGGTGAACTCAACCTCAACATGATGCCACGCATTATCGCCAAGAGCGATGCTACCGATGGCAGCCTGTGCTGAGGGTCCGAAGGCATCGTCGTACCGACGTACACTCAAGCAGGCGTTCGGCTGAGTGCCGATCAGAAACAACCCCCAGTAGCGCGTTTCAACGTAGACTGGACCTGACAGGAGAAGGAACGGGCGATTTGAAGTTGTGCCGAACGTAGACGTTCCAGCGCTACTGAAGGTCTTGATCCAGAACGCGGTCCGGATGGTCGTGCCGACAGGCTTCCTGGTCACCGGAAATCGCATGCCAGCGGACAGGTCGCCACCAGCAAGACAACCGTCGCTCCAGTTACTACTCGTGTTTGCTGGCGAGAAGGCCGCACCATCATTTGTGCTTCGCTCAGCGTTCACCATGTCGCTGCCGCTGTTCCAGCCGTCAAAGCCCTCTGCGAAGAGCAGCGCCATTAGTAGACTTGCCCCGTTGCTTCAAGGGTGAAGAAGAGATTGGCGAGTGTCGCATCCGGCGATCCCGGTGCAATGAGTTCCAGATGGTCACCGCTCGTCATCGTGAAGGTCGAAATCGATACGTAGCTTGCAACCGTGCCTGCAGCTGCAAAGCGCACCGTGCCGACGCTGATACCGTTCTTCTGGAGATCGAAGTCAGCCTGGGCCGTCGCCGCCGTCTTGGCCTTGATCACCGAACCTGTCATCGATGCCGGAAAGGACAGCGCTTCGTTTGCCAGGAAGGCAAACACCACAGCACTTGCCCCCGGTGCCCCACCGAAGGTGCCTGAGAACTTCGGCTTCCGCGCCTTGAGCGGATAGACGTACACCTTGTCGCCGTTGTCCTGCAGCACGATCGCACGATCGTCGACCCCGAAGTCATGACTGACGCCGCCCGGCAGCACCAGATTCGCGCCGTGCGTCATTGTCGCCGCGACATCGAAGATCAGCATGCAATGACGGCCGTCGACTGCAGATGCCCAGTCGATATCCGTGATCGGTCCTGTCCCTGCCGTGATATGGATGTGGCTGCCCGGCCCGAGCGTGATGGTACCCGCAAGGGCAACGTTTGAGCCCTTCATCGTGATGGCGAGCGGACCCTCCGTGACGCTGCCATTACGGTAGATCAGTCCCGCTGACGTCTGCCAGAGGTCACCATCTGCCGGCGATGACGGAGCAACGCCTGTGTTGCCGCCCAGGTTGATCAATGCCCCGCCCGACACAGACGGATTGAACGTCTTTTTCGCCGTGAAGATCTCGGGCTTGTTGATGAAGCTCGTGAAATACCACGCACTGGAGAGATAGATGAGAAGGTTCGTGCCGCTGGATGCATAAACATCACCGTGCGCCGGCGATGATGGTGCGGTGCCTCCCGGAATGCGAAACGATGCGGACGTGCTGTTGCCGGCCTTGAAGTCCACACGGCCGGTCATTGTACCGCCGCCAAGTGCGAGATAGGTCGCGGCGAGGTAGGCGATCAGGTCGGTCTGATCGGTGATCGTCCCTCCGAGATCGCCCCAGTTGCTGGCACCGCCAGAGGCCGGATTCACCCACTGGGTGTTGAAGTTCGTGGCGTCAATCTTCGCGAGAACTTGACCGGTCGTGCCGCCGATCGGAACACCGACACCATTGGAACCGTCAGCGCCGTCGGCACCAGCGGGGCCTATTGGTCCAGTAGCACCAGTGGCTCCGGCTGGACCCGCTGCGCCATCGGCACCCGGAGGGCCGGTCGGGCCGACAGGACCTGCTGGTCCCACTGGACCGGGAGCGCCCGGTGTTCCGTCTGCACCTGCCGGTCCCGCGGGCCCCGCCGGACCCGGAGGTCCAACAACACCCGGAGCACCATCTGCGCCTGCCGGGCCCTGCGGACCTAGCGATCCATCGGTTCCCGGAGAACCCGCCGGTCCTTCTGGTCCGACCGGTCCTTGGGCACCAACTGGACCCTCGGGCCCCTGAGGTCCGGCTGGGCCGGGCGGGCCATCACTCCCTTGCGGTCCTTGAGGGCCTGCCGGCCCCATCGGTCCATCTGCACCATCAACGCCATCCGTCCCGTCAACACCGGCTGGGCCGGTGGCGCCCGGGGGGCCTTGAGGACCTACGGGTCCGATCGCGCCGTCAGCACCTTGCGGACCGACCGGGCCCTGGGGACCCATGGGACCTTGTGAACCTGGCACAGCAATCTCGACGACGGCAGGTGTGTCCGGAACAATAACCTCGATCACTTCAAGCGTCATCGTTCACGCCCTGAACAACAATCAGGCATCCGGACAGAATGGTGAACTCATCACCACCGATCCGCCGTTCGATCTCGTAGCGGGAGCGAAGCTTGCCAACGGCAAAGAGTCGTGTCTCCTCCGGCATAAGCTTCAGCGTCACCTCACCCGTCGCCGGCGTCGGCATCTGCAAGGTACCATCTGCCGTCGTCTTGCGGACTGTGGATGTGGCTGTCTCCGCAATGAAGACGATCTCGGACCCGGTCAGATCGACAGGATTCCCGGCGCCATCCTTGAAGAGAAAGAGCCGCTCATATGTATTGCCACGGCGGAGACCGGTCAGATCATGATTGGCAGCCATGGCAGGGCTCGCTCATCATGTCCGCCGTGCGCTGCGCAGGACCTGCGGCCGAGTGCAGATCGGCAGCGGATTGCTCTCGATCTCAAGGCGCACCCACTCATCGCGATCCCGATCGGGGATGGTGCGGGCATAGAGGGGCAGGCCGAGCGTGTTGACTGTCTCGAAGGTGTCGGCGGGGGCGAAGTAGATCTCGAACAGCCCCTCGATGCCTTCCGGATAGAAGAAGGCCTTGTCGGTCGGTACGCCGAAGCCGGCGCCACCCCGATAGCGGCGGAAGGTGATGCCACCGAAACTGACCTCGTCGGCGACACGCCCGCGCAGATCGGCTGCCGCGGCGGTGTTGAGGTAGGTTTCGCGCACCTCCTTGTGGGCCACGAGATCGGCGAAGAAGGCCGAGCCACACTCGGCACGGACCTGCACCGCACCCGCTGCGAGGCCTCCCATCGACTCCTCGACGCTCTCGATCAGCGCCTGGCAGCGCTTGCGGAGTGCCCCCGAGACAGGCGAGGCGTTGTCCAGATCGAAGTCGATCTCGGTTGCAGGCGTGATGGCGAACTCGGTGAAGTAGTTCACCACCGTGGCTTGGTCCCGGGGGTCCTTGACGATTCCCTGGATGCCGTTCAGCAGGTGGTATTCGAAGGTGGCTTCGGCATCCTGGCGGAGCTTGCGCAGCCGGTGGGCCACCTCGGTTTGAACCTGCTGGGTGGCAGACTCGGAGCCAAAGTCGCGTACTGACTGGATCTCGGAGGCCCAGAGCACGTCCTGCTTCTTGAACTGGCGGCAGATGAAGGCGCGCATCTCCCGCCTGTCGGGCACCTGTTGCTCGTAGGCGGAACCTCGTTCCGAGAAGGGGATCAGCGACAGCGTACCGTCCCGGCTCTCGATCATCACGGTGCGCGAGCGCACGCCGCGGGGCGAGAAGAGGGCCGAGCCTGAGAGGAGCGCGGGCTTGTAGGGGATGTTCTCGAGTGCACGGGTGAGTTCGATGATGGTGAAGGCATCGCCTTCGAAGATGTCCATCGTGGCCATGATAATGCCTCCGGTTCAGGGATTGTGTTGAGGGGATGATGTCAGAGATCAGCGGACCAGGATGCCGGCAGCCAGGAGTGCTGCGTGGGCTGCCGCGATTTCAGGCGCGCTGGGGGTGCCTGCGAAGACGAGGTCGTGACGGTTGACGATTGCGGGTCCGCGAACAACGGCGACGGCTGGCGCATCGCCGCCTGATGCATCAGCCTTGCCCCAGAGCACGGCAACGGCCGTTTCGGTGCCATTGGTGGCGGCGGGATCGTGGGCGGCGTACTTGCCACCGACAGTAATCTTGCCGAGCACCGTGCCGGGCGCCAACGTGCCCGCAGCGACTGTGATCGTTTCCCGGGTATAATCGCGGAAGGCTTCCCAGACGAGGAAGTGGCCAGCGTGTTTGTCTTCAACGAGGGTGGTCATCGGGTCATCCTTTCATTTTGAATGTGCGGGCGACAATCTCGCCCCAGGGACGGGCAGCCGGTGTGCGGCCGGGTTGCGGGTGATGCGACGTGATTTCGGGTTCGGCTTGAGCCTTTGCGGCCAAAAGTGTGGCGCGCACCTTGTCGAGGTCTGCATCCTCCTCGAGGAACCGGCCGGCCATCTGCGGCTGGCCCGCAAGACGGCAGAGATCGATCACGGCGCGGGCATGTGCGATGGCGTTGGCCCGGATCGCCGCAAGATCGGGAGGTGGACTGGTTTCGGGTGGGGGCATGTTGGCGGGCTGGACATGCCCCTCGACAGTTTCGGCGGGGTCTACCTCCGCGATGCCATTGCCGACCGGGTCATCACCCAAACCGTTCCGGTCGGGAACGGTTTCCAGCTCGTCCGCTTCCACTGCCTGGATCAGCGCGGGCGGTGCATTGCGGAAGCACCCGATGTCGAAGCGGGCAGCGATGCGGACCGGCTCGGCGATCCGGGTGGCAAGCCCGAGGTCGAGAGCGTCCTTGGCATCGAACCAGGTCTCGGCCGCCATCAGGGTTGCGATTTCCTCCGGCGCTCGGCCGGATTTTGCGGCGTATCCCTGAACCAGGCTGCCCTTCACCTTGTCCAGCGCCTCGGCCATGGCGCGCATATCCACGGCTGTTCCCATCACGAGGCCTGCCGGATCGTGGATCATCAGGAAGGCGTTCTCCGGCATGACAATCTCGTCACCCGCCATGGCGACATAGGAGGCAGCCGAGGCCGCAATGCCGTCGATCCAGACGGTCACGGGTCCCTCGTGGCGCAGAATCGCATTGTGAATCGCCACTGCGTCGAAAACCGAGCCACCCGGGCTGTTCAGCCTGAGATCGATGGGTGTCCCTTCGGGCAACGCGCCGAGCTCGGCGAGGAATCCCTTCGCCGAGACGCCATGGGCGCCAATCTCGTCATAGATCGTCACTTCTGCACCCGCTGCCCGGGCGCGGATCGTGTACCAGCTCTTCATGGGGTTACTCCTGTTCGGATTGTTCGGAAGCAGCACCGCCATCCGACCCTGTCTCGGCATTCGGCCGTGCAGGTGGTGTTGCCCGAGCGCCTTGCGTCGCACCCGGGCTCGTGCGGTAGCCGAGGCCCAGATCGGCGGCGCGTTTCATGTCCGTGGCGTTCTCGCGGTCCACTTCCTCGACATCATAGCCGGTGGCCTCGACCACCTTCCGCCTGGAGGTGATGCCTGCCTCCATCGCCAGCACCTGTGCCTGGATGTCCTTCAACGGATCGACCCAGTCCCAGCGCGGTGGAATCCATTGCACTGCGCGGGCAAGTACGGGATCTTCAAGATCAAGTGCTCCCGCCAGCACCGCCGTTTCCATCCAGCGCGCCCAGATGGGGCGGCAGAGCTGATGCGCGATCACCCCGTACTGGAGCTGCTGCATGCGGCGGCGGAATTCGACGAGCTCGGCGCGCAGGCTCGAATAGTTTGCCTGCCGCACGTCACCCGTCACCAGGTGATAGGGCAGCCCAAGCGAGGCCGAGACGGCGAGCAATGTGCGGTACTGGAAAGCCTCGTAGCCACCGCCCACATCGGCAGGGCTCGAGAACTTCACATCCTCCCCCGGCAAGAGCACCTGCATGGTGCCGGGCTCGAGGCTCGCGATCGCCGTACCGTCAGGGTCGGCTGGCGTCTCACCCATCATCGGCTCTTCGGGTGCTGTCTTGGTGATGAAGCCTGCGAACATCGCCGCGGTCTTCTTGCGGTCGAGCTCGGCATCGTCGTACTGGTCGAGCAGAAACAGCCGCACCATCGCGGGTGCAACATGCGGCAGACCCCGGATCTGGCCGGCGTCGATCGGCCGGTAAATGTGCAACACGTCCGAGGCTGCTACGCGCACCGTCTCTGGAATGACCGCTCCCTGGTCAGTACTGTCGCCAGGATGGCGGCGGCGGAAGTGATAGGCCACGCGCCGGCCGATTGCGTCAAATTCGATCCCGCAGCGGGTACGGTTGCCGTTGGCCAGCGCCTCCATCTTTTCGAAGGGCAGCATCTCCGATTGCAGAAGCTGCAATTGCAGCGGCACGATGAGCCCGTCCTCCGCGCGCCGCGGGCGAAGGCGCACGAAGCACTCGCCCGCAACAAACATCTCGCGTGCGACCATGGCCTGAAGCCCGTAGAAGTCGGTCAACCCGTCGGCATCGGCCTCATCCGTCCAGGCGAGCCAGAGCCGCTGGATGCGATCCCGGAGCCCCACATCCTCGATCAACGACGAGGGTTTGATCCCATCGCCCACGAGATTCGCCGCGAAGGCCTCGCAGGCGTTCGCCGCATAGCCATTGGTGACGACCAATTCCCGAGCACGTGCCAGCAGCCGGGGACCGCCTGAAGCCACCAACGCATTGATATTCTCGAGCGGCGGGTTCCAGCCCCTGAGCCGCCGCCGTGCCATTGCACCTTCCAGACGTGCACGCATGGCGGACGGGCCACCTTGCTTTGGGCGCCGGAACAGTTCGAACAGGCCCATGGTGTCAGAGCCCCTTGGCGGTTGTCACGCGGAGCTGCCGGACAATCTGCCGTCCCTCGGCGATCACGATCTCGCGATCAAGCGCCTCGATGGCCCGGTCGATCTCGGCAACGCTCCGATACTCGACACTCCGCCCCTCGTAGCTGACGCGGGCGACTCCCGATGACCGCTGCACCGCCAGTGCCTCGCGCCTGGTGCGGAGTTCGGTGATTGTCGCCATCACGATCACCCCATGTAACTCGACCTGACCGTCCGACGCTGCGCCGACGGCCGGGCACTGGTTTTGACCGCCGCTGGGCCGGCGGGCCCCTCTATCTCGATGGCCAGCTGCCGCTCCAACTCCTGCCAGCGCGCTTCGGACCAACGGTCCGCACCGGCGATCCAGGCGGCCGCACGAGCATAGACACGCGTGTCGAGCGCCTCGTTGCGCTCGCGAAGCTTCTGCCATTCCAGGCGCTGGAAGCCGCGTTTCGTGCGAACCGTCACCAATTGCTCGGCGGTCAGCTGTTTCAACCATTCGCCGTCGGCCCAGTCCGGCAGATGGATCGTTCCCGGGGGGAACGCTGCACCGGCTTCCAATTCTTCGCGGGTCGGCCGATCCTGCCGCAGATAACGATAGGTCTCGGCCTTGAACGTCGAGGTGGCGACCGTCCACAGCCTGGCGCCACGCCTGAGCCGCTTGCCGGCGATCGTCGCATCCACATAGGTCGGACCCGTCACCGGGCTTGCGCGGTTGAAGCCCTCGACGCCCTTTACCGGCGCCACCTGCGCAAAGCCCACAGCCCGCGACCAGGCATAGACGGCACTGGTCTCGAAGCCGGTGTCGATGGCCAGCCGCACGATGGTCATGTGTTGGCCGCTGGCATGGGTCCATGACCGCCCGAGGAGACCGGTCAGCCGCTGCCAACAGGCCGGATCACCCGGTCCACCTTCGATCACGACGTGGTCAACGAGCCAGCTTTCGAGACCTCGCCCCCAGGCCCAGACGTCGATCTCGATGCGGTCTTTCTGTACGTCGGCACCGGCGGTGAGAAACAATCCACCTGCCGGTACCATTCCGGCCTTCCACGTTTCGCGGCGATCGTAGAGGCGCTGCCAGTCGGGCGCTTCGCCGGATTCCATCCAGGTCTCGCCCAGCAGCACGTTCTTCGCCGTCTTCAGGGCGGCATCATTGTGCTGGGCTTCTTCCCAGCTCCGGGCGATGTCGGACCAGCTGGTCCAACCGACCGGAGAATAAAGAGCGGAGAGATGATATCCCCGGGTTCGCGGATTCGTGCCTTCTGCCGTCGGGCGCCATTCGCCGAGGCTGAGCATCTCGGTCTTGGCTGCCTCGCTGATGGGCTGCTCGCAGGCATCGCAGGTATAGAGTGCTGTCTCAGGTCTCCCCTTCTCCCAACGCAGCCGCTCGAACTGCAGCCATTGCATCGCACTGCAGTGTGGACAAGGCACGAAGTAGCGGCGCTGGTCGGAGGCTTCATACTCCCGCTCGATCCGCGACAGACCCTTGATGGTCGGCGTCGAGACCAGGAACAGCTTCTTCCTGTGTCCGAAAGTTGCAGTCCTTGCCTCCGCCAGGGCAATCGGGTCACCCTCGCCATCCACATCGCCGGGATAGGCATCGACCTCGTCGAGAAACACATACCGCGCCGGCATGGACCTGAGCCCTGTCGCACTGTTGGCACCGGTCAAGACCAGCTGACCTCCGGGGAACCGCTTCGCCAACACCGTGTTGCCGCTGTCCCTTGACCGTGCTGGCGCAACAATCTTCCGCAACTCGGCACTTTCCTCGATCAGCGGATCAATTCGCTGCTGAGAATTACGCTTGGCCAGTTCCACCGTGGGCTGCACGGCAAGGATCGGCCCAGGAGCCTGGTGGATGATGAATCCTATGAAGTTGTTTCCAGCCTCCGTGGCCCCGGTCTGAGCCGCCTTCATGAACACGACCCGCTCAACGGGACTCGAGGGCGACAGGTTCTCCATGATCTCGCGCATGTAGGGCGTACGGGACGTCCGGTATCTTCCGGCTTCTGCCGCGGCCCGGCCAGATAACATCCTGTAACTGTCGGCCCATTCTGCTACGGTCATCGGCGGATCGGGCGTCAGGCCGTCGGTGAGGCTCCTCAGAAATGCGTGGTTGCCTTCGTAATCATGTGCCGTGGAGATTGAGTTCATCTCCCGCTGAGGCCTTGAGCTGTTCGCGTACATGGGTGTTGAGCAGCGCCTCGAGCTTGTGGACGTCGACCTCGAGATCGGCCGCCATCAGGGCTGCCACACGCGCCGGCCAGCCAGTCCAGGCGTCTCGGATCCGGCGTGCAAACGCGAAGCCATGTTCGATTGCATAGTCCCGTTCGACCACCTCGCCCTTTTCGCGGCGGAGTTTTTCGCGGAGCAGCTGCACGGTGAGCACTTTCTCCGCTGTCTTGGCGTGCAAGTAGCTCATCCCGCCCACCAGGGGTGAACCTGACTCTGAAAGCGTATCTCTCACGGCACCGATGGCGGCGTTGGGAACAGCTTTGAGTTTCGGGGGTTCGTAAGTCTTCGAGGGATCAGTATTCAGCACCCAGCTCCGGTCAGCCTTCGCCGCGTCAATGCTGCCATCCGGCTCCAGCGTCAATCGGCCCGACGAGACCGCCTTGCGCACGGCCGTGTGGCTGACACCACGGTGAGCGGCGTAGCCCCGGATCGACAGTCCCATGATCACTCCCCCTCAGATTGAGCAATCATATTGCTGCATATGGTCTTTATGCGACCTGCATTCAGTGCGCCTCTGTGACGATCAACCGAGCGCAGTAAAACGCGATACTTGCAAACGCCTCGACAGGTGAAATGGCGTGTACTTGTTTGATCGTTCGGTCTCCCTTCCGCTAGAAGAGGGAGCCCTGCCCAATGTCGGACATACGAATTACGCCGTTGATCAACCACGTGTCCGGATACAGTGAGTGGGTACCCATTGCGAGCAGCATCCCTCTTCGTGGATACTCTTCTCCGAAAATCCTTTGAACCTCATCTACAGCGCGAACCTCGCCATACTGCCGCGACCAATTGAAGAACGTGGCTTCCGTCTCCCAGTCCTGGCAGGTACCGAAGCGCTCCCCATCCTCGGTTCGATATCGATACTTGAAGCGGTAGGGACAGGGCTGATAGGGAGTCGTCTGCTTTGCGAAGAGATCTCCTTGGGTGCGCAAGGTGTCGAAGCGGGATGTCTCCTCAGCGATTTCTGACCGGAGTTTCTTCTCGATAACAAATTCGACGATTTCGGGTCGAAGAAGCGCCAGTGACTTGCCCACATCCCGCACTTGTTGCAGGCTAGTCACCACCGATTTCGCTAAGAATCGTTCGCGTTCAGACCTCTTCAACTCGCCGACGATCTCGATCGAGTCCTGATCAACCCGACGGCTCTCGGGTCTAGCGTCATCGTGCGGCCGGCGCCAATTGAATTTTATGCGATCCCATCGGCCGAATTTTTTCCCTTCTTCAAGGAAACGGAATGAAACTGGGTAAAGGCGAAGCCAGTTGCTATAGAGATCGATCCCGGCGCAACAGACTGTCTCGCCGTGCCGCTGGCCGACCTGCGGCGCCGCTTTGATGATGACGATTGCTTCAGTGCTACCCGACGTGGAGGGCGGCTGCATTGTGCGTGCACACGCTCCCTAGCTTTAGGCTCGATGCGCCCTCTTGCACTACGCCCAGATGAACCAGACGAAACCCACCACGCCTTGCCATTTCCTCGGCAACAATACACCGATGACAGTTTTGGTGATCGCGCTCGAAGCACATCAGACATGCGTGGCAGTCTTGAGCCGCAGCAACGCTGTGAGCGAGCCCTTCCTGAGCAGCCGCAGACCGAAGATGAGCATTGAATATCCGACGGAAATCATCAATGCGCCCTTCGCGAGCTGCAACCCGACCAGGTTTGGGGTCGCCCAACGCCTTCAGGTGAAGATAGTTGATCCCCTTACTCTGAAGCGCTCCGGAAAGGCGGCTCTTCGAGAAGCCTTTCTTCCTAGAGATCGGTACATCACGAACATCGATGAGCAGCTCGATACCGACGCGCCCCAAAGTCGACAGGAAGTCCTCAATAGAACTACCCTCATAGCCAATGGTATGCAGGGCCCTAGTTGGCATGTTGCTCCGAATCCTCGCGTAAATCTTTGTTAATCATCTAGCTCACATCGTTAAGGCCGAGTTAAGAACCACGTCAAGGGCCGGGCTGGTCAACTCCTGGCTGCTCGGCCGCTGAGGAACCCTTTGCCCCCATACGAGAATGACACCGCCGTAGTGCTGGTCGTACTCCATTTCGAGCACAATCCGACAATTGTTTCCGCGGAGATGTTGGTGGCCGTATCCAGGAAGGGCACCCGGCGCGATTGTATCAGGCAGCGTCCGCAGCCCTGTCGCTCCGCGCCGTCTTGGTGTCATCGAAGGTGCGATCCTCACCTTCTAACACCCCGGTATTGCCGGTGAAACTCTGCCAGCGCTCGACGATAACATCAACGTATCTGGGATCGAGTTCGAGGAGCCGGGCTGACCGGCCGGTGCGCTCCGCGGCAATCAGCGTGGTGCCGGACCCTCCGAAGAGATCGAGCACGATGTCACGACTCTTCGAGGAGTTGCGGATCGCGCGCTCAACGAGTTCCACCGGCTTCATGGTCGGGTGGAGATCATTGACCCGCGGCTTGTCGACGAACCAGACATCGCCCTGGTCACGGGCTCCGCACCAGAAGTGGTCGGCGCCCCGCTTCCAGCCATAGAGGATCGGCTCGTACTGGCGCTGGTAGTCAGACCGTCCAAGGGTGAAGGTGTTCTTGGCCCAGATGACAAAGGTCGACCATTTGCCGCCGGCTTCGGTGAAGGCCTTCTGCAGCGTGTGAAGCTCGGATGAGCTCATGCAGATGTAACAGGCGCCCTTGGTGACTGTCAGCATGTTGACGCAGGCGTCGTAGAGGAACTGGTAGAACCCATCGCCAAGAGCATCATTGAGGATACGCCGGTCCTTTCCATTCAGCTTCCCCTTGGCAACATTGCCGTAATCCACGTTGTATGGCGGATCCGTGAAGACCATATCGGCCAGCTGGCCGTCCATCAGGCGCTCGACATCTGAAAGGACGGTGGCGTCCCCGCAGAGCAGGCGATGGTTCCCGAGGATCCACAGGTCGCCAGGCTTGGAGACGGGCTCATCCGGAACCTCGGGAATGGAACCTTCATCGGATTCCGCGGCGGTGTCAGAATCAATTCCAGCCAGATAACGCTCGAGGTCCTGTGCCATGAATCCGAGGATATCGAGTTCGAAGCCCTCGGCGTCGAGGTCTCGAATGAGGTTCGACAGTGCGATTTCATCCCAGCCGGCATTGAGTGCCAGCTGGTTGTCGGCAATCACCAGTGCCCTGCGCTGCGCCTCCGACAGATGCCCCAGGCGAATGACCGGGACTTCCCGCAACTGCAGTCGCTTTGCGGCTTCCAGCCGGCCGTGCCCGGCGATGATCGTGCCGTCCGCATCCACCAGGATCGGATTGGTCCAGCCGAACTCGCGGATGCTGGCGGCGATCTGGTCGATTTGACCGTCCGAATGCGTGCGCGGGTTGCCGGCAAATGCGGACAGCGCTGACACATCCACGCGTTCGAGGGCGTAGTTCTCGGGGATCATCAGGACCTCGGAATGGTCGGGGAGTTGCGAAAGAGCGGGATGCGGTGCCGCGGCTCAAGCCCTGTCGGTGGAAACCAAGTGGAAACCTGCCGACGGAAAACACCCTAGGTTTCCACCCAGGTTTCCACCCCCAGAATGCACACGGCCAAGTCAGCGAGCGACAGTGAACGCCCATTCTACAGGGCTTTCTTGACGCTCCCGCTGAACTTCAGGCGCCACGCATGTGGGTGGAAACTGGAAACTGGAAACCCAAACTGGAAACCTGTCGCTAGCGAAAGCCTGCGCTGAGCGCCCCCGCAATCAAAGGGCGTAAGGAAGGACCCGTGAATTTCCGGGAGCGAGCCAGCACCTGGAGGACTTCATCTCCAGGCACAGTTCTGAACTTCCAATATCGGAACTTCTATCTGCATCGCATCACATCGTCAAGCATTTTATTTAGCAATATCATTGTGATAAGTGCTGCGTAGTGTAACGTAGCTACGCGCATTGCTGCGCGCTGCTGTCGTGTGGATAAGTCTCTCATTCAAGCCTGAACACGCGCACGAGCGCGTTAAGTGCTACACGCAAATTGCCGATGTAGTCGACCCGCCAATGCAACGCATCCTCGTCAGGGCAGAGGAACTGATCGCGACACTTGCCTTGGCTGCAAAGGTATCCGCTGTCAGGGGATGAGCGGACATCGTACAGACATAGCTGGAACGACGCGCCTGACCCTTTGCGGAATTCGGCCCTCGCAAGCGGATCGCCTTCCTGATGGCTAGGGCTGTGTCGATGTCACCGGCACCGTCACAACAAGAAAGAATGCATCACCAGCCAGCCGGTTCTCGACATTGAACTCATGGAAGTACCGCAGATTGGTGGCGATGGGCGTCTGGCCGGCCATGAATGTGTAGTTTAAGGCAGGTCCAATACCCAGGACTTGTCCCTCGAAGTCACCAAGTTTTGCACCCTTGCCGGAGTCACCTGTGATCTGGTCGTAGTAGTAACCTACCAGACCGAAGCTGAACTGCTGCGACATGATCTTGGTCGCCGCGAATTCTGCATGCAGTTCAGTCCCCGACGTATAGTCAGTGTCGTGGTTCTCGAAATTGAACGTGAGACCCACAGCGGTCGAGAGCTCCAAGCCAAATTCAGGATCGAGCCATGTCATTGCCGCCGTCGCGTCAACACCCCAATGGTTGAATCCGATGTTGGAGAGGTTGCCCTTCTCCCAAAACCCTATTGGAACATTGACAAGCGCACCTACTGTCCAGTTGAACTTGCCCTCGTGCCAGCCCAGCGTCGCTCCAAGGACGGGATCACCGAAATTGAAGTCTTCACCTTCGATGTCTGTGCTGATTGTTGCTCCGCCCGGTCCAGTCAGCGAGGCACCGGCGCGAACATCCTTCCAGCCTATGACCCCAGTTGCACTAGAGCGGAGTGAAGTTTGACGGAATCGGGAGGGGATTCCCAAATCAGTTGAGATCTGATTCAAACTGGCCACTGGATTGGAGGCCAGCACTGATGACCAAGCCTTATCCGATGGAACTGCGCGAGAGAGCGCTTCGGTTC
>JBGSNJ010000171.1:0-8164 GCA_041739715.1 Aestuariivirga sp. | reverse complement strand
GGCGGCCTTGCTCGGACTTGACTTCGCTGCCGCAGCCGAAGTGGCCGCCGAAGCGGCGCAGGGCGAAGTCTGCCAGGCCGCCAATGACAACAGCGACGGGCAGGTGGTGGTCTCCGGCAACAAGGCGGCGGTGGAGCGCGCCCTCGATATCGCCAAGGCCAAGGGTGCCAAGCGTGCCATCCTGCTTCCGGTGTCCGCGCCCTTCCATTGCGCCCTGATGAAGCCCGCGGCCGATGTCATGGCCGAGGCCCTCTCAAACGTCGGCATGGCGGCACCTGTCGTACCGGTGGTCGCCAATGTGGTGGCCGGACCGCTCTCCGATCCGGATGACATCCGCAAAAGCCTCGTGGCCCAGGTCACGGGAACGGTCCGCTGGCGCGAATGCGTGACCTATATGGCTGGCGCCGGGGTCGACCGCTTCTGCGAGATCGGTTCCGGCAAGGTCCTCACCGGCCTGCTGAAGAAGAATGCGCCTGCTGCAACCGGCCTCGCCATCGCGACGCCGGACGACATCGCGGCCGCAGCCGCTCAACTCAAGTAAGGAACGCCATCATGTTCGATCTCACCGGCAAGACCGCACTCGTCACCGGGGCAACGGGCGGCATCGGCGCGGCCATCGCACGCGCCCTTCACAAGGCCGGCGCCACCGTCGCCATCTCGGGCACGCGCGCTGCGGTGCTGGACGGGCTCAAGGACGAACTGGGGGATCGCGTTCACGTGATCGCCTGCAATCTCTCGGATGCCGCCGATGTCGAGAAGCTGGTACCAGCTGCAGAGGCCGCGATGGGGTCGGTCGACATCCTCGTGAACAATGCTGGCATCACCCGGGACGGCCTCGCCATGCGCATGAAGGACGAGGACTGGAACGCGGTGATCGACGTGAACCTCACTGCCGGTTTTCGCCTTGCCCGCGCCGCCATGCGCGGCATGATGAAGAAGCGCTGGGGCCGCATCGTCAACATCACGTCGGTGGTGGGCGTCACCGGCAATCCGGGACAAGCGAACTACGTCGCCTCCAAGGCCGGTGTGATCGGCCTCACCAAGTCGCTGGCCCAGGAGCTGGCCTCGCGCAACGTGACGGTGAATGCGGTAGCACCTGGCTTCATCGCGACGCCGATGACGGATGTGCTGAACGACAAGCAGAGGGAAGGCATCCTTGGCCGCGTGCCCGCGGGGCGGCTGGGATCGCCTGACGAGATCGCCGCCGCCGTGCTGTATCTGGTCTCGAACGAGGCCGGCTATGTCACCGGTCAGACGCTGCACGTCAATGGCGGCATGGCGATGATCTGAACTCAGGTGAAACGCACAGCGTGCACCGGCGGAAGCGTTGAGCTCACCGTCTGCCAGCTGTCGCCCTGATCCTCGCTGATCCAGAGATTCCCCGTCGTCGACCCGAAGGCCAGCCTGTCTCCTGTATCATCGCCGGCCAGCGCATGGCGGAAGACGATGTCATAGGCATGTGAACCCGGCAGCCCCTTGTCGAGTATGTCGAAGCTCTTTCCGCCGTCGCGCGTGCGCGTGACGACGAGTTTTCCATCCACCGGATAACGCTTCTCGTCCTTGATGCCCGGCACGAACCAGGCCGTATCCGGGTCCTTCGGGTGCACGACAACGCCGAATCCGAAGCTGGAGGGCCTGGCCTTCACCTCCTGCCAGCTCATCGCGTTGTCCGCCGATCGCCAGATGCCGCAATGGTGCTGCACCCAGAAGCGTTCGGGCGCGGCCGGGCACTGCACCATCATGTGCGGATCCTGCGTATGCGGGTCGTCGGCCACGCCTGCAGGGCCGTCATCGAAACGCATGCCATGCGCAGATTGCGCCCAGCTTTCGCCGCCGTCATGGGTGACCCAGACGCCGCCGCAGGAGATTGCCACGCGCACGATCTTCGATGAGCGGGGATCGACGCAGATCGAGTGAATGCCCGGAATGTCGGCGCCGCCGCCCAGCCATTTGTTGCGTTCCGGCATGTCCCACAGCGGGCGGATCATCTCCCAGCTTTCGCCGCGGTCGCGCGAACGGAACAGGCCGCCCGGCATGGTTCCGGCCCAGAGTGTTCCGGGCTCGTCGGCACCGCCCGGCTCCAGCGCCCAGATCATCTGCGTGGTCCACTTGACGGGCCGTCCCCAGCCATCGACGTCGTTCAGGCCTTCGGGCTTTGGCGGATAGGCCGGGGCGGCAATCTCCGTCCAGACGCCACCCTTGTCACGGCGATGCAGCTTCACGCCGAAATGGCCATGATTGAGCGCGGCATAGTCCGTGCCGTCGCGCCGATCATGCAGCGCCAGCGTGACATTGTCGCCGAGGAAGGCTGAATCCGTCACCGCCCAGCCCGACCTGCCCTTGCCGATGTCGAAGAGTCCCTTTCGTGTGGAAACCAGAAGCGTCTCGCTCATGATGGTCCTCCATTACCCTCCCGAAAGCGCCTGCATGATCCAGACTTCGCTGTTCGGCCGGACAGGATCGGTAAGCCTCTCGATGTCCCTGATCCGCTGGCCATCGACGAGGATGGTCATGTGCTTGCGCACTGCGCCCTGGTCGTCGAGCACATAGGCGCCGAGCCGGTCCTGAATTGCGAAGACCGTGGAAAGGACGTCACCAACGGTCACGCCATCGGCCTCCATGGCGCTGCAGTCGACATGGCGTCGCAGGTTGGCCGTGAAGTAGACCTTGGCCATCGCTCGGTTCCCTGGTGGGAGCCTAGCGCAGGATCGGGGTCAGCGGAACCCGCTCAGTTCATCCGCCAGATGGTCAGGTTGAGGAAGGCCGCGAAGGCGGTCCAGGCAAGATAGGGAATGAAGAGCATTCCCGCAGGTTTCGTGATTCGCCAGAACACCACCGTGGTAATCGCCACGGCAGCCAGCATGAAGGCCACGCCGATCAGGCCCAGCCAGGGCGAGCGCGCGCCGAAGAAGAGGAAGGACCAGGCAAAATTCAGGGCAAGCTGCGAGAAGAACAGGATCAGCGCGCCCTTGGTGTCCTTCGGTTGCTTCCAGACCAGCCATGCGGCGATGGCCATGAGGATGTAGAGAATTGTCCAGGCCGGTCCGAAGGCCCAGTTGGGCGGGTTCCACCACGGTTTGTTGAGGGTCGGGTACCATTCCACGATCGCCGGGGCGGTGGCAAAACTCGCACCAAAGCCCGCCGCGAGACAGACGAAGATGAAACCGGCGAGTACCAGCCATTGATTGCGCATGCCGTCCCCTACATCATGGCGTTGGTTGAGCCGAGCGACCCCAGAAACAGAATCGATCCCAGGAAGGCTATGACCAATCCACCGCCAAGTCGCAAGCCAAAGTTGAGCCAGCTGATCCAGCGGTCGTCCTGACGGGCATAGCGCGTTGCCAGCTTCTTCGAATAGACGGCGATTGCGGCGATGGCAGATACGGTGATGAAGGTGCCGAGGGCCATGGCGAAGGTGGCTGCGATGCCGGCCCAGTAAAGCCCCAGCGCATTGGCGAAGATCAGAACCAGAATGGCGCCGGTGCAGGGCCGGATTCCCACGGCGAAGGCCAGCGAGAAAGCCCGGGCGAAGGACCAGTCGCCGCGCAGGTCGCGGGCCTCGGGGAGATGCGCATGGCCGCAGCCGCAATCCGGGCCATGGACATGATCATGGGGAAGATGCGCCGGCTGCTTGGGCTGGAAGCTGTCGAAGTGATGCAGGTCGGAGACCCGGTGCATCGCATCGCGCCCGGCATGGGCCGGCGCAGGGCTCGCCCTCCGGCTGCGGAAGGCGGTCCAGATCAGGTACAATCCCATGAGTCCGATGAGGCCGTAGCTGGCGCTTTCGAGGAAACCCGCAACGTCGCGGGCCTTTGCACTGGCGCTCGCAACAAGCAGCAGCAAGGTGCTGACGATCAGGATGGCGGTCAGGGCCTGGATCACGGCGCTCATCGCGGAAATGGCGATGCCACGGCGCAACTCGTTCTCGGTGGCCAGCAGCCAGGCTGAGATCACGGCCTTGCCGTGGCCGGGCCCAGCGGCATGGAAGACTCCATAGCCAAAGCTCAGAAGCATCAGGGTCCACGCGGCGGCAAGCGTCGACCCCGACTTCATGTTGCGCAAGGCACCGGACATCTGCCCATAGAAGCTCTGCTGCTTTTCGCGAGCCCACAGCACCGGGTCTTCGAAGATCGAGACCTGCTGCCGGCTGCCATCGGCGTTGCGTGGCTGGACCAGCAGCTTCCGCTTGTCGATGGTGACGGCCGGAGCCGCCTCTTCCAGCGCGTGAACCGCGGCGGGCGTTGTGGCAAGCAGAAGCGCAAGCCCCAGGAAGATGGCTGCGGCAAACCGGCTCAGCGCTTGCATTCGATCAGGACAGGCTGGGCGAAGAGGGCGCCGAAATCCTCGTTGGTCTCCGGTTTCCAGTCCGGGCCCTTGGTTGACAGCATCTCGCGCGTCGCGTCGATCTCGGCGTCGGTCGGGACGGGTTTCACCACAAGATTGCAGGTGTCCGGTATGGCACCGATTGCGGTCACGGGGTCATCCTTCGCATAGTCCATCGCGATGAAGAACTCGGGGTCATAGACTTTCACCATGAACTCGTCCCTGGTCGGATCGACGGGCTCCTTGAGCGGCACCTGGAAGTGCAGTTGCAGTTTGTCGTTCGACCAGATCTGTCCGAACTCGGTGACGTCGCCCTGCGCCACCTTTTCGCCGTTCACGCGCATCACCGTGAAGTACTCGTAGTCCTTCAGCGAGGCGATGTTTTCCTTGGTCAGCGGATCGAGCTCCTGCTGGCTGTAGACGCCGTCGCCATTGGTATCGAGGCCCTCGAGCGCAACCTGGGTGTATCCATCGTCGAAGCTCCAGATCAGGTTGATGCCGGTGATCTTGCCTTCGTCGTTGAAAATCACGTCGGATCGCATCTCGATCCAGACATGCGGGTGCGCCGCGGCCTGGCCCGCAAGGCCAATCGCCGCCACACCCGGGGCCAGCAGTCTCCAGAAACGCCGCACGATCCGTCCTCACAACTCCGACTCGCTGTGAGATGATCCGCCAATGCGGCGAAAAAGTGAAGCCGGCGATTAACTTGCAAGACAGGCGTGGAAGGAGGACGCCAGGTTGCGCAATAACTGCGGGTAAGCCTCAGGTCCGGGGGTCAGGTCGGCGCCCAGACCATCCAGAACGCCGGACTTTGCCGCGCTGCCTTCGATGACCACCGCCACCACCTTGTCGTCATACTGCGGCTCGCGGAACACGCACTGGGCCTTGGTGGCTGCCAGCTTGTCGCGCACCTCCTTCAGGCGTTCCGCCGATGGGGCCTGGGCGGAGATGTCCGAAATGGAACCGGCGGCATCGAGGCCGAAGCGATTCTCGAAGTACTGATAGGCATCGTGGAACACGATGAAAGGCTTGCCCTTCGCCGGCTCCAGTTCCTTTGCGATGTCGGCGGAGACGGCGTCGAGCGAGGCTGCGAAGGCCGCGGCATTGGCTTCATAGGCCTTGGCGTTGGCGGGATCGGCCTTGCTCAGTTCGGCCGCCACGGCGGCGGCCATGCCTTTGGCGTTTTCAGGATCGAGCCAGACATGCGGGTCGAATGCGAGGACGCCCTCGTGATCATGACCGGCCTCCGCCGTCTTGCCGTGATCGTGATCATGACCAGCCTCGGCCGTCTTGTCGTGGTCGTGATCGTGGTCGGCCTCGGCGGTCTCGCCGTGATCATGCCCGGCTTCTGCGGCTTCGCCGCCTTCGCCATGATCGTGATCGTGGTCATGGGCCTCCCAGGCGCCGCCCTCGCGGATCGGCAGGGTCTTCACGCCCGGTGCCTCGGCGAGTTCCACAAAGGTCTTGCCATTGACGGCTTCGCTGCCGCTGATCTGGGCCAGTTTGGCCTCCAGGCCATGGCCGATGATGAACACCACATCCGCCTTGCCCAGGGTGGAAATCTGTTCGGCCGTGAAGGTGGCGCGGTGTTCGGACAGCTTGCCTTCCAGCAAGAGTTCCGGCGTACCGGTATCGCCCATGACCGCCGCCACGATGCCATGAACCGGGACGACCGAGGCGACGACCTTCGGTCCGGCGAGGGCAGGGCCGATCACGGCAAGCAGGGCAGCAATGCTGACGGCGGCAAGACGCATGGCGTACTCCAACGGTGTGTTATGTTATAGTCTAACATACACGCTGCGCCGGAGCCGTCAATCCCTGACGCGGTCGTGAAGTCCGCATGTCCAATCGTTAGGTTGCGCCGCCGCGCCGGGCCTGTATGTGAAGATCATGACCCTCGATGTGACTTTCGGCATGGCCCTGCTGGCCGGCATCATCAGCTTCCTCAGTCCCTGCGTTCTGCCATTGGTGCCGCCCTATCTCTGCTTCATCACCGGCGCCTCGCTGGAGCAGCTGTCGGAGCGCGAGGGAAGCATGGCCGTACAGCGCCGCCGTACGGTGCTGGCGGCGCTGTTCTTCGTGCTCGGATTCTCCACGGTCTTCATCCTGATGGGGGTGAGTGCTTCCTATGTCGGCCAGCTGCTGCGCGCCTGGCTGCCGGTTCTGGCCCAGGTTGCAGGTGTCTTCATTATCCTCATGGGGCTCAACTTCCTGGGGGTCTTTAAGCTGGGGTTCCTCAGCCGCGAGAAGCGCTACCATGCCGAAACGCGTCCGGCGGGCCTGATCGGCGCCTATGGCGTGGGCCTTGCCTTCGCCTTCGGCTGGACACCCTGCATCGGGCCGGTGCTGGCCATGATCCTCACCCTCGCCGCCACCGAGCAGGACATGGCGCGGGGTGCGGGCCTGCTCGCTGTCTATTCCGCCGGCCTCGGCATTCCCTTCCTGCTGGCTGCCGCCGGCATCGGGACCTTCCTCGGCTTCTTCCGCCGGTTCCGCAGCCAGATGCGGAATGTCGAACGGGCGATGGGCCTTCTGCTGGTGCTGACCGGCGTCATGTTCCTCACCGGCTACATGCAGGCCTTCTCCTACTGGCTCATCGAGCAGTTCCCCTGGCTGGCGACGATCGGCTGAGGTCGATTGGCTGGCCATGCGGCGTGGCGCGCGCGGCTGCGTCCCAGTCCGCGATCCGTTCCAGACGCTCGGATGTACCGATCAGGCCCTTGGCTTCGACGAGGCGTTCCAGCGCCGCCAGCCATGAGCCGTAATAGCCACGGTCCGGCTCTGCCCGGATCTCGGCACCAAGCGTCGCGGCCCATTCGCTCCAGGTGAAGACGCCCGCCTCGTTGAGCTTCACCGCCATGGCGAAGGCCTGGGCCTCCCAGGGCTCGGCAAAGACGGGGCCGCTCTCGTCCTTGGGCAGCGAGTCGAGTTCAGACAGCTTCAAGATAGGTCTCCCACAGATCGGCATGGATCGTATCACGCGTCCCCTTGCCCCACACTTCGGCGCAGGCGAACCGCACGGCATAGAGCCACTGGGGATCTTCGCCGCGGCCTGCTGCATTGCTGTCGGGAAAGACATGGGCACCATGCCGGGCGACAATCTCGCCCGCATGGCCGCGCAAGTAGCGCGGCAGGCGCGTATGCCCGGCAGGGTTCAGGCGCCGGGTCCTGACCCGGTCGCCAACCGCAAAGCGGGCCGGCCCCTGCGGTTCGCGCGCATAGCTTCCTGGTGCAGTCACCAGGCCCCAGACGGCCGGTGCCTGGGTGGGCTGCCTTGCGACCGGCGCGGTGCGGCACCTGCCATCGGCGAGTTCCTCCGCCGTGACAAGTCCATGCTTCACCAGCAGTACCTGCAGCCCATGCAGCCAGTGCTCGTAGTAGCTTGTGGCCGCATAATCGGCAGGGTGCATGGATTCGCAGGCACTGCGATCCTCATCCAGTGTCCAGCCGCCGATGTCGCCAACCGCCGACATCAAGGCGAAAGCGCGCGACTCCCACGCGCTGTGGAACACGGGCTCGTCCCGCTCCGTGGCAACCGCACCGAACCCCATCATGCCACCGCAATCATGCGCGCCGTTCATGCCGCCTCCAGGTAGGGTTCCCAGAGATCGGCGACGATCTCGTCGCGGCCCGGCGCGCCGAAGACATCCGATGCCGAAAACCGCACCGCATAGAGCCAGTGCGGATCATCGCCACGGCCGTGCGCGGACGAATCCGGCAGCACATGGCATCCATGCACAACGGCAATGGTGCCCGGGCAGCCGCGCAGATAGCGCGGCAGGCGGGTGTGGCCCTCCGGGTTCATGTTCCGTGTACGGATCTTGTCGCCGGCCGTGAACTG
>JBGSNJ010000137.1:0-1679 GCA_041739715.1 Aestuariivirga sp. | reverse complement strand
GGCGAAAGCCGGTGCCCATGGCTGACGGAGGCCGGATGGAGGCCCGCGCATGTGATCAAGGGTGGATCCCGGCTTGCGCCGGGATGACGGCACAGTGGGAACGCGCTCACCCCCACCCCGTCACCCCGGCGAAGGCCGGGGCCCACGGTCAGGCCGGAACGGGTGATGGCCGAAGCGCTCGCTCTATGAGGCCGCGGCCAGGTCAGCCTTGCCGTAGCGCAGGCGCAGCAGGTACCACACGGCAAGCACGCCCAGCGCCTTGCTCGCCACCTCGGTGGTGAAGGCGGCGGGCGTCAAATAGTTGGCAAGGTACTGGAAGGCCAGCGTGTCCAGCGGCACGGCGAAGAGGCTGGAGATCAGGATGCGCTCCTGGATCGGCTTCCTGGTGAAGGAATAGACCGCCCAGTCGGCCATCTCCGAGAGCATGAAGGCGGTCACCGAGGCGATGGCGATGGCCGGGTCCACCATCACGTAGGTGATGGCGCCGGCCAGGGCGGTGAAGGCCAGCACGTAGTGGCCCACCTCGCGCTGCGCATAGTCGCGCAGCACGAAGACGGCACCCACCACGATATTGGCGAGGTAGAGGTCGCCGAAGGGCGTCGTCCACGGCGCGATCGCCGTGAACATCCAGTTCACGATGACGATCGACGCAACATAGACGGCCACCCACATGATGGATCAGCCGACGATCTCTTTGGCCTTGAACACCATCTTGATTTCCTTCTTGGCGTTCTCCGGGCTGTCCGAGCCATGCACCGAATTGGCCTCGATGGATTCGGCGAAATCCTTGCGGATGGTGCCCGGCGCGGCATTGGCCGGGTTGGTGGCGCCCATGATCTCGCGATACCTTGCCACCGCGTTGTCGCCCTCAAGCACCTGCACCACGATGGGGCCCGAGGTCATGAACTTCACCAGGTCCTTGTAGAAGGGGCGTTCCTTGTGCACGGCGTAGAATTTCTTGGCGTCGGACTGTTTCCACTTCACCCGCTTCTGGGCGACGATGCGAAGGCCCGCGGCCTCGATCTTGGCATTGACGGCGCCGGTCAGGTTGCGGCGGGTCGCGTCGGGCTTGATGATGGAGAAGGTGCGTTCGGTGGCCATGATAATCCTCTGGGTCTGGCGGAAAATGCGAATGGGCCGCCTATAGCGGCGGCCCATCCGGCTTGCAAGGGCTGGCAAGCGTCAGTCGCGGAGTTCGCCCACCAGCGGGGTGATGCGGGCCGCCGAGACGCGGCGGTTCTCGGCCTCGGGCTCCTCGGTCGGGATCTTGAGGAAGCGTTCGCCAAGGCCCACGGTCCTGAGGTTCTCGGGCGGGATCACGTAGTAGCGCACCAGGGCGCGCTTCACCGCCTCGGCGCGCTGGCGCGACAGGACGAGGTTGGACTGGGCCGAGCCCACCGCGTCGGTATGGCCCTCGATCATGAAGACCTCGCCGGGATTGGCCGCCAGGATGCGCTCCATCACCCGCGCGATGCGGTCGAGATTGTCGATCTCCTCCTCGCGCAGGAAGCCCTCGCCGAAGCCGAAATTCACCGTGTCGATCTCGATGCGGGCCACCGCCTCGCGCAGATCCGGCTCGTCCTCGATCTCGTCCAGGCTGTAGCGGCGCTCCACCGCGCGGCGCGGCGGGGCGATCAGCACCTCCTCGATCTCCTCGTCGTCGGCCTCGGCCGCGAAGA
>JBGSNJ010000096.1:0-4622 GCA_041739715.1 Aestuariivirga sp. | reverse complement strand
TCGGCGGTCGTAGACGCCGCCGGGGCTGTCTCCGGTTGAGCGGCGGGTTGCGCTGCCTGTTCGGTGGCGGCAGGCGGCGTATCCGAAGGCATCCAGCGATCCTTGGTCACGCCCATGACCGCCGCCACGCCCGCAATGGCGAGGCCGGTGAGGATGAGGACCGGGTTCTTCTTGGTCGGCGGCTGTTCTGTCATGTTCCTGTGCCTTGAGGCAAACGCGATTCCGCGAAGGGATCTGGAGGCCTTAATAAGGCCACCGCCACGATTTCGCAAAGATTCCCTGCGCCTTTCCGCAGCCACTGGCATGGTCTAACAAGGCTCTTCAACAGGATTGGAGTTCAGAATCGATGGTTCCCCCAAGAAAGCTCTGCGTCTATTGCGGCTCCGGAAATGGCCGGAATCCAGCCTACATGGCAGCCGCCCGCACCTTGGGGAAAGCCCTGGCCGACAACAACATCGGACTGGTCTATGGCGGGGGCAGCCTCGGCCTGATGGGCGAGACCGCCCGCTCGGTACTCGATGCCGGTGGTCATGTCACGGGAATCATTCCGGAATTTCTGGCCAATCGGGAGCGCATGCTGACCGACGTGAGCGAGCTCATCGTCACCGCCGACATGCACGAGCGCAAGATGACCATGTTTGCCAGGGCCACCGGTTTCGTGGCCCTGCCCGGCGGCCTCGGCACGCTGGAGGAGCTGGCCGAGATCAGCACATGGGCCCAGCTTGGCCAGCATGCCAAGCCGATCATCCTCTGCAGCATCGAGGACTACTGGCAACCTCTGGTCACCTTGCTGGACCACATGCGGTCCGAGCGCTTCATCCGCGAGGGGCTGGAATTCAACATGGACGTGGTCAGGACCGCCGAAGAGGTGGTGCCGGCCTTCGAATACCGGATGAAGGCCACGCCCGACCGCGTGCCGCAGAACCCGATCATCACCAAGCTCTAGACGGGCTCGGGTTCGGGCTCTTCCGAGCGGCGGCGGCTGCGCTCGTCGCGCAGCGCCGAGATCGAGAAGATCGCCAGCGCCAGCCAGATGATGATGAAGGAGGCGAGCTTCCACACATCGAGGTGCTCGCCGAAGACGAAGACGGCGGTGAGAAACACCAGCGACGGCGAGATGTACTGCAGCAGCCCCGCCGTCGAATAGCGGATGCGGCGGATCGAGGCCGCAAACAGGATCAGCGCCGTGGCCGTCATCACGCCGCAGCCGATCAGCATGAGCGTGTCGGTGGTGCTGCTGCCGAAGCGCGCCATGCCTTGCGTGAATAGCCAGTACTGCGTGGCCAGCATGGGCAGCGCCAGGATGCCTGTCTCGATGAGAAAGCCCTGCGTCGGACCGACGGGAATCGTCTTCCGCAGGAAACCATAGAGGCAGAAGGTGGCGGCCAGCATGAGGCCAAGCCAGGGAAAGGCCCCCAGTGCGATGGTCTGGATCAGCACCGCCACCGCCGCGAGCGCCAGCGCCACCAGCTGCGGACGGGTGAAGCGCTCGCCCAGGAAGAGATAACCCATGACCACGTTGAGCAGCGGATTGATGAAATAGCCGAGGCTCGATTCCAGCGTGCGGCCCACCATGATCGACCACACATAGAAGCCCCAGTTGAAGACGATGAGGCCCGAGGTGAGCGTCAGGATGGCGACGTTGCGCGGCGAGGCCAGCGCTTTCTTCACATCCGCGAACTGCCCGAGATACCAGACGATGGCGAAGGCGATGGGCAGCGACCAGAGCCCACGGTTGGCGGCGATCTCGATGGGCGAAATGTGGCGCATGAGGCCGAAGTAGAACGCCATGCCGCCCCAGACGAGATGGGCCATAACGGCCAGCATCACGCCGATCTCGGCGGAACTCATGGTGCGGGAGCGGGTCATCGGATCGGCATGCGCCATGTGGCCCTTTAGACCTGCGGCCGGGCGGCGGCAAACTCCGGCGCGGCATGCAGTCCATGCCCGCCGCGCATGCCCCCGACGTCAGCGGGCAGCCACGCCCTCGCGCACCAGCTTGTAGATGATCGAGTCCGAGAGCGCCTGGAAGGAGGCATCCACGATGTTGGGCGAGACGCCGACGGTGAACCAGCGGTTGCCCTTGCCGTCCCTGCTCTCGATCAGAACCCGGGTGGTGGCTCCCGTACCGCCATTGAGGATACGGACCTTGTAGTCCACCAGTTCGAGATCGCAGATGAAGGGCTGGTACTTGCCGAGGTCCTTGCGCAGCGCAACGTCCAGCGCGTTCACCGGGCCGTTGCCCTCGCCCGCGTTGAGATAGGTCTCGTCGTCGACCTTCACCTTGACCACCGCCTCGGAGACCATCGCCTTGTCGCGCTCCTCCACGATGACGCGGAAGGACAGCACGTCAAAGTAATGCGGCACAGAATCGAAGGCGCGCCGCGCCAGCAGCTCGAAGGACGCATCCGCACCGTCATAGGCATAGCCCTGGGCCTCGCGCTCCTTCACCTCGCGGAGCAGCAGGTCGAGGCGCGAGTCGTCCTTGGCGACGGTCAGGCCGATGCGCTGGAGTTCGGCCTGCAGGTTCGACTTGCCGGCCTGGTCGGAGACGAGGACCTGGCGCCGGTTGCCCACCGTCTCGGGCGGTACATGCTCGTAGGTCTCGGGCTCCTTCATGATGGCGGAGGCATGGATGCCCGCCTTGGTGGCAAAGGCGCTCTTGCCGACATAGGGAGCCTGGCGGTTTGGCGAGCGGTTGAGCAGCTCGTCGAAGGACCGCGAGACATGGGTGAGGTCGGCAAGCCGCGTATCGTCCACGCCGGTTTCGAAGCGCGCGCGGTACTGCGGCTTGAGCACCAGCGTCGGGATGATGGAAACGAGATTGGCGTTGCCGCAGCGCTCGCCGATGCCATTGAGGGTTCCCTGGATCTGGCGCACGCCGGCATCGACCGCGGCCAGCGAATTGGCCACGGCCTGGTCGGTGTCGTTATGGGCATGGATGCCGAGATGGCTGCCGGGCACGGATTTCGTCACGGCACGGACGATCTCGGCCACCTCGCCGGGCAGCGTGCCGCCGTTCGTGTCGCAGAGCACCACCCAGCGCGCGCCGGCGCTGTAGGCTTCGGCGGCGCATTCCAGCGCATAGGCCGGATTGGCCTTGTAGCCGTCGAAGAAGTGTTCGCAGTCGACCAGCACTTCCTTGCCCGCCGCGCGCGCCGCCTCGACGCTGTGGTGGATCGACTCGAGATTCTCGTCGTTGCTGCAACCCAGCGCCACGCGGACGTGATAGTCCCAGGACTTGGCCACGAAGCAGGTGGCCTTCGACCTCGCCTTGAGCAGCGTCTGCAGCCCCGCATCGTTCGACACGGAGCGCCCGGCCCGCTTGGTCATGCCGAAGGCGGTGAAGGTGGCGCGCATGGCGCGGTCCTCGGCGAAGAGTGCGGAGTCGGTCGGATTGCCGCCCGGATAGCCGCCCTCGATGTAGTCGAGCCCAAGCTGGTCGAGCAGCTGGATGATGGCCAGCTTGTCCTCGAGCGAGAAATCCACGCCCGGCGTCTGCTGTCCATCGCGCAGCGTCGTGTCGAAGAGATAGAGCCTTTCGCGGGCCATCACAGCAGCCCGTTCCAGCGCAGCACCAGCCAGACCGCGAAGACCAGCACGATGATCTTCAGCGCGATGTAGCCAAGCCAGTGCTTGGGAAACGGCAGGCTGTCATGCCAGGACTTCTTGTCGTCGGGCGAGGTCATCGTTTTGCCTCCCAGCTGGTGGTGCCGTCCTTGTTGTCCTTGATTGCGATGCCCATGGCCGCCAGTTCATCGCGGATCCGGTCGCTCTCCGCCCAGTTCTTCGCCTTGCGGGCTTCGAGGCGGGCGGCGATGAGATCTGTAACTAGTTGCTTGGCACTAGAGGTGAGCGAACTACTCCTCTGCCTATGAACCCAGTTCTTGTCATAGTCACCGATGTCAATTCCCAACAGCTTTAGCGATGCGGCAAGCTGTTCTGCTGCCGAGAAGTCAGACTCATTGAGAAGTCCGCCAATAGTTGCCCTCTCCGCAATCTCCCGAGTGTTGCGCTTTGCCAATCCCAACAACCGATGCAATTCTGCTATGGCTCTGGGGGTGTTCAAATCATCTTCGAGCGCGTCCATAAACTCACGAGAGGGCTGAGCTTCCTCATCTACAAAACCAAACGTTGCAAAGTCTGAGAGAATGATCGCAGCCTCCTCCAGAGTTCGAACTGCGAAATCCAGTGGCTGGCGATAGTGAGTCATCAGCATAGCGAGTCTAACTACTGACCCTGGCCACGCATAGCCATTCCAGTCTCGCAATACCTGATCAATTGTCACGAAATTCCCCAGGCTCTTGGACATCTTCTGTCCCTCCACCTGCAGGAAGCCGTTGTGCATCCAGACCTTGGCCATGACAGGCGTGCCGAAGGCGCAGCGCGACTGGGCGATCTCGTTTTCGTGGTGCGGGAAGATCAGGTCCAGCCCGCCGCCATGGATGTCGAAGACTTCCCCCAGATAGCGGCTGCTCATGGCCGAGCATTCAATGTGCCAGCCGGGGCGGCCGCGGCCCCAGGGACTGTCCCAGCCCGGCTCCTCCGGCGAGGAGAGCTTCCACAGCACGAAATCCGCCGGGTTGCGCTTGTGCGCCTCCACAGCCACGCGGGCGCCCGCC